>JAFLCY010000162.1 GCA_017303485.1 Rhodobacterales bacterium | reverse complement strand
GCCGCGGTAGGTGATCGAGCCCTGAACCTGTGCGTTGTCACCCAGAAGGCCGACGGTGGAAAGCGCGGTGACCGATTTGCCCGAGCCGCTTTCGCCCACCAGCGCAACCGTCTCACCCTTGTCGATGCCGAAGGAGACGCCCCGCACCGCCGGAATAAGCCGCCCGTCCTGCCGGAAGGTGACGGACAGGTCCTTGACCTCCAGAACGCTCATCGACCCCGCCTCATCTGAACGTCTTCCGCGGGTCGAAGGCATCGCGGACGCCTTCGAAGATGAAGACCAGAAGCGAGAGCATAATCGCAAACGTGAAGAAGGCGACGAAGGCAAGGTGCGGGGCTTGCAGGTTCTGCTGCGCCTGCCGCGTCAGCTGGCCCAGCGAGGGCAGGTCGGAGGGCAGGCCGAAGCCAAGGTAGTCAAGCGAGGCCAGCGTGCCGATCACGCCCGTCACCGCGAAGGGCAACAGGGTCAGCGTCGCCACCATCGCGTTCGGCAGGACGTGGCGGAACATGATCTGCCAGTCGGAAACGCCCAGCGCCTTGGCGGCGCGGACGTATTCGAAGTTGCGCGCCCGCAGGAACTCGGCCCGGACCACGCCGACAAGGCCGGTCCAGCCGAAGGCGACCAGCAATCCAACCAGAAGCCAGAAGCTCTTCGCCCAGACCGCCGTCAGGATGATGATGACGTAAAGCGTGGGGACCGAGGACCAAAGCTCGATGAAGCGCTGGAACAGAAGGTCGGTGAGGCCGCCGAAATAGCCCTGCACCGCCCCGGCGGCGATGCCGATGACCGAGGTCAGGACAGTGACGATCAGCGCGAAAGTGACGGAAAGGCGGAAGCCGTAGATCACCCGCGCCAGCACGTCGCGGCTGGTGTCGTCGGTGCCAAGCCAATTCTGGGCGCTTGGCGGGCCGGGGGCGACACCGCCGGTATCGACGATGGTGTTGTAGCGGTAGGGGATTGGCGGCCAGAGCATCCAGCCCTCGTTCACCGGCTGCCCGGCGGCGGTGCCCTTCGCCTCCACCTCGGCCCGGATGCCGTCGGGATCATCCCAGCAGTCAAGCGATCCGGCTGCAACGATCAGGCATTTCACCTCGGGCGTTGTGTAGTCGGCTTCCGTCCTGAGGTCGCCACCGAAGGCCACCTCGGGGTAGAACTTGAAAACCGGCATGTAATAGCCGCCGTCATACCGCACCAGAACGGGCCGGTCATTGGCGATCAGCTCGGCGAACAGCGAGAGGCCGTATAGCACCAGCAGGATCCAGAGCGACCAGAACGCCCGCCGGTTGGCCTTGAAATTACGCCAGCGCCGCTGGTTGAGGGCCGAAAGCGCCATCATCCGCGCCTTTCAAAGTCGATCCGCGGATCGACGAAGACATACATCAGGTCGGACAGGATGCCGACGACAAGGCCGATCAGGCCAAAGGCGAAAAGCGTGCCGAAGATGATCGGATAGTCGCGCTCCACCGCCGAGCGGAAGCCAAGCTGGCCGAGGCCGTCCAGCGAGAAGATCACCTCGATCAGAAGGCTCGACCCGAAGAACACCGACAGGAACAGGCCGGGGAAGCCTGCGATGACGATCAGCATCGCGTTACGGAAAACATGGCCGTAAAGCACGCGGGATTCCGACAGGCCCTTGGCGCGGGCGGTCATGACGTATTGCTTCTTGATCTCGTCGAGGAAGCTGTTCTTCGTCAGCAAGGTCAGCACCGCGAAGGAGGAAATCAGCTGCGCCGTCACCGGCAGGGTGATGTGCCAGAGATAGTCGGTGATCTTGCCCCAAAGCGACAGGCTGGCCCAGTTGTCGCTGGTCAGCCCGCGCAGAGGGAACCACTGGTAATAGGACCCGCCCGCGAACACGACCATCAGCATGATAGCGAAGAGGAACCCGGGGATGGCATAGGCGGCGATGATGATCCCGCTGGTCCAGGTATCGAAATGCGACCCGTCGCGCACCGCCTTGCGGATGCCGAGCGGGATCGAGACGAGGTAGGCGATCAGGGTGGACCAGAGGCCGAGCGTGATCGACACCGGCATCTTTTCCAGCACCAGATCCACCACCGTGACCGAACGGAAGTAGCTCTCGCCAAAATCGAAGCGCAGGTATTTGCCCATCATGATGAAGAAGCGTTCCACCGCCGGGATCGCCTCTTTCTTGCATTCCGGGGCTTTCAGGTCGGGTTCGCCGGTGAAGCCCGGATCGCAGACGATGCGGGAAAAGCCGAACTGGACCTCAAGCTTGGCCAGAAACTCTGGCGGCAGGCCACGGGCACCGACATAGCCGGTGTCCTCTTGCTGCACCCCGCCGCCTTCGGTGCCGGCGAGGTTCTCGATCGAATCTCCCTCACCCTCGAAGCGGGCCTGTATCTGCTGGACCGGCCCGCCGGGGACGAACTGGACCAGCGCGAAGTTGATCACCATCACGCCGAACAGCGTCGGGATCACCAAAAGCAAGCGGCGAAGGATATAGGCGCCCAAGGTCTCTGCCCGTTTCTGGTTACTTCAACGCGCCCTTGGCCTTCAGCGCGTCGGCTTTTTCGGCGTTGTACCACCAGATCGACAGTTCGCCTATCCCATATGGGGGCAGCGCCTCGGGATGTTCGTACATGTTGTAGTAGGCGACCCAGTTGTCCTTCTTGTAGTAGCGCGGGACGATCACGAACTCCGACCGCAGCACCCGGTCCAGCGCCTTGACCACATTGGTCAGTTCCGCCCGGCTTTTCGCCGCTTCGACCATGTCCAGCAGCTTGTCGACCGCCGGGTTGGCATAGCCCATCCGGTTGCGACTGGAATTGTCCTTGGCGACCGAGGCCCAGGCCTGTTTCAACACGCCTCCCGGCTCCAGCCCGCCATTGACCACCGTGGTCGGCAGGGCGTCGAAATCAAAGACCGGCGGGCTGGCGCGTTGTTGCAACTGCGGGTCGTCGATGATGTCGAAGCTGGCGTCCACGCCCAGCGCGCGCAGGTTCTCGACATAGGCGTTCATCACCGGCAACAGGTCGGTGCGGACATGGACCATCTCCATCCGCAAGGTCTTGCCATCCTTCCGGCGCATCCCGTCATCGCCGACTTCCCAACCCGCCTCGTCCAGGAGCGCCGATGCCTTGCGCAGGTTCTTGCGGTCAAGGTTGTTGCCGTCAGAGGAGACCGAACCCATCGGCACCTCGTCGGTCAGGATGCTGGCGGGCAGCAACCCCTCATCGACAAGCGGTTTCAGGATCGCCACTTCCTCGGGGGTCGCCACACCCGTCGCCGCCATTTCGGAGTTTTCCCAGATCGAGTTGATCCGGGACAGAAGACCGTAGAACAGCGCCTTGTTCGACCATTCGAAGTTGAAGACCAGCCCCAGCGCCTCACGCACGCGGGGGTCCTGGAACTGGGCGCGGCGCAGGTTGAAGATGATCGACTGACCACCCGCAATGTCGCCCGAGGGGATCACTTCCTTCAGGATATCCCCGGCCTTGATCGCCGGAAAGTCGTAGCTGGTGGCCCAACGCTTCGAGTCGCCCTCGGTGCGGAAGGTGTAGACCCCCGCCTTGAACGCCTCCATCGCGGCGTTGTCGTCGCCGAAATACTCGATACGGATGCGGTCGAAATTGTTCTGGCCCACGTTCAGCGGATGCTTCTCGCCCCAGTAGTCCGGGTTGCGCTTGTAGATGATCTGCTGACCGGGCTTGAAACTGTCCAGCACATAGGCGCCGGTGCCCATGAAGGGTTGCAGGCTGGATTTCTCCAGGTCGCGCTTGTTCTCCTCATAATCCTTGCGCGAGAAGATCGGCGAGCTTCCAGCCTGCGCGGGCATGTCGCGGAAGGACGTGCCCGGCGTGAAGGTGAACTTGATCCGGTAGGGGTCCAGCACCTCGACCGACTGGTACTTGCCGTTCGCCACGCTGCGGTATTCCGGGATGCCCTTGTCGCGGAACAGCTCGTAGCTGAACAGCACGTCATCGGCGGTGAACGGGCTGCCGTCCGAGAAGGTCACATCCTTGCGCAGGTTGAAGATCACCCAGGAACGATCCTCGGGGTATTCCATCGTCTCGCAAAGCAGGCAGTAGGCAGCACTCACATCGTCCAGCGTGCCCGTCAGAATGGATTCGTAGAAGATCGAGGCAAGGGCACCGGCATTGCCCGCGATGGCATAGGGGTTGAACGAATCGAAGCTGCCCGGTGACCATTCGCTGATCTCGCCGCCTTTGGGGGCATCGGGGTTCACATAGGGCAGATGCGTGAAATCGGCGGGAAGCGCGAGGTCGCCGAAGGTGGAAATCCCGTGCGATTTGATCACGGTTTCCGCCCGGGCCGGCAGGGCCGCCGCCGCAAGAGCAAGGATCAGCGCCCCCGTCGCAAGAAGTGGGCGGGGATCGACCCTCGCTACCCGCGTGCGTGCTGCCACCTGCCTGTCGGTCTGCATCCGCCAGCCTCCCCTGAATGCCTTGCGATCATTCATTTATGCTAATTCCGGTTTTGTCGAGCCAACAAGCCGCGATTGCCACACGCGATTGCGTGAGCATGAAAAAGCCGCCCTCAAGGGGGCGGCTTCTTCGGCGACCTGTCTGGCAGGATCAGGGCTTGGTGGCCAGGAACGCGATGACGTTCGCGCGATCTTCCGGCTTCGGCAGTCCGGCGAAGGCCATCTTGGTGCCGGGGATGACCTTCTTGGGGTTCTCCAGGAAGGCAAACATCGCCTCGGGGGTCCAGGGCTCGCCCGACTTGGCGGCCATCGCTTCGGAATAGGCGAAATCGGGCAGCGCGGCGTGATTGCGGCCCTCGACCCCGTTCAGATGCGGGCCGACGGCGTTCGTGCCGTCAAGCTTGTGGCACGAGCCGCATTTCTTGAACACGGCCTCACCGGCCGCCGCATCGCCCGCCGCCAGGATCGCCGCGACATCGACCGTCTCGCCGCCCTCGGACGGGGCCGCAGCCTCGCCGGTGTCGATGGTATAGGCCTGCGTCAGTTCGCCTTCCGCATGTTCGCCATGCTCGCCGCCGCCCACGGTGTAAAGCGAGTTGCCCGCCCAGCCCACCAGCATCAGCACCAGAAGCGAACCGCACACCGCGCCCACCGTCTTGGTCATCGTCATCGTGTCGAACATGGTTCACCTATCTGGGGTCTCGTTCGCGCGGTATCTATCCGCTTCCACCTACAGGTTTCAAGGTGTAGACGCGCGACGAAACGCCCCTGAGGGCAGGTTTTCGACAAAGGACGGATGGAATGGCCGGGCGCATCGCTTTTCAGGGGGAACTCGGGGCCTATTCGCACCAGGCCTGCCAGCAGTCGCGCCCGGCGTTCGAGGCGGTCCCCAGCACCACCTTCGAGGAAGTAGTCGACAAGGTCGCGAAGGGCGAGGTCGACCTCGGGATGCTGGCGGTAGAGAACTCCACCTATGGCCGGGTCGCCGACGTGCATTCGCTTCTGCCGCGCGCAGGTCTGCATATCGTCGACGAAGCCTTTGTCCGGGTGCATGTGAACCTTCTCGGTGTTCCCGGCGCGAAGGTCGCGGACGTGAAGGAAGCGCATGGCCATGTGGTGATCCTGCCGCAATGCGCGCTTTTCCTGAAGAAGCACGGCATTCTCGGCAAGGTTTCCAGCGACAACGCCCGTGCCGCGCGCGAAGTGGCCGAGGCGGGCGACAAGTCGAAGGCGGCGCTCGCCAGCGAGTTGGCGGCAGAGATCTACGGGCTGGAGGTGCTGGCCCGCCATATCGAGGATCAGGCGAACAACACCACGCGATTCCTGGTGATGTCGCGCGACCCCGACCATAGCCGTCGCGGCAGCGGCAAGATGATCACCACCTTCACCTTCCGCGTCCGCAACATTCCGGCCGCACTTTACAAGGCGATGGGCGGGTTCGCGACCAACGGCGTCAACATGACCAAGCTAGAAAGCTACATGGTCGGCGGCACCTTCACCGCAACCGAGTTCTATGCCGACATCGAGGGCCACCCGGACGACGCGCATGTCGCCCGCGCGCTGGAAGAACTGCGCTACTTCACCACCGAGGTCCACATCCTCGGCGTCTACCCGGCCGACCGCGAACGGGGCTGAGCTTCAGGCCTGGCGGTCGTAACGGTCCTTGATCCGCGCGCCAAGCTGACCAAGGCCCTTCTCGAACCGCGCCTGCACCCGGCCCTTGGCCAGCCGCATCGTGTTGATGAACAGCCGCGCCGCCAGCGTCTTCGGCTTGATCTCCAGATCGGTGCGCAACCGGCTGCGGCGGGGCGACAGGACCATGACCTCGATCTGGACCACGCCTTCGATCGAGGGGCTGTCGAGCGACAGGGCCAGGCGCTGGCCCGGCGTCAACTCCTCGATCCGGGCCAGCACCTTGCGCGCCTTGCCCTTGAAATGACCCCGGATACGCCATTCCGCCCCGACACCACTGTCCGGCGTGCCCGGGGGGCGTTCCACCTCGACCCCGTTGCGGATCGCCTCGCGCTCCCAGGTCGGGGTGTCGGTCAAAGCGGCGAAGACAAAGGCAGCGGGCACTTCAAGGTCTGTCTTCGCCGTCAGCTTCATCGCCGCTCCACAAGTTTGCTCATCCGGTCAGGTATTCCGGATAGCAGGAAGATCGTTTCATTCAAGCCGGTCCGCAAGCCAGGCGCGCAGAATGAAGTGCGCAATCGCCCCTTTCCGGCTGGGCCGGACCGTCGGATGCTTGCCCGCGAAGACGGTGACCAGCTCCTCCCGCGTCAGCCAGAGCGCGGTTTCAAGCTCCTCCGGGTCGACGGTGATGGTCGTGCTGGTGGCTTCGGTCCGCGCCCCGATCATCAGCGAGGCCGGGAAGGGCCAGGGCTGGCTCGCCAGGTAGGAGACCGCGCCGCAGGTCACGCCGGTTTCCTCCTGCACCTCTCGGCGGACGGCGGCTTCCAGCGTCTCGCCCGGCTCCACGAAGCCCGCAAGCAGCGAGAACATGCCCTCGGGCCAGCCGGGGCTGCGGCCGAGAAGGACGGAATTTCCGTGTGTCACCAGCATGATGACAACCGGATCGGTGCGCGGAAAATGCTGGGCGCCACAGGCGGGGCAACTTCTCTGCCAGCCGCCCTGCGACATCTCCGAGGCGGCACCGCAGGCCGAACAGAACCCGTGGCTGCGGTGCCATTGCAGCAGCGCCTTGGCCGTGACCACCAGTTCCGCCTCGCGCGGGGTCAAGAGCGTCATCACTCCGCGCAGTTCGGCAAAACCCTCTCCTCCCGTCAGGGCCGGATGGTGCTGGATGGTCGCGTCGAAGAACCCTGCATCAGGTGCTGCCGCGCCCGCCTCGGGCGACCAGTCCGACAGG
>JAFLCY010000161.1 GCA_017303485.1 Rhodobacterales bacterium | reverse complement strand
AGCTGACACCTACATCATCGGTCGGCAGGTTCCCCCGCTCCCCTAGTAGGCCGATATGCTAGACGTTAGACGCCGATGCGCCCAAACCGCCCGCATATCCCTTCATATTCCATCAATGTCAAAGAGCGCGGACACAAAACATGCAGCACACCAGAACTTCTGGCGTACCTGCCGTCTTGCCTCCAGATTGTCATCGCGGCGTTTCACCACCGCTTCCGATCCTTCCCAGCTTCGTTTCCGCCGCCGTTCCGTTTCGGTGAGGGGGCTTTTAGTCCCGGGTTCCGGGACCCGCAAGCAGAAAATGACGGGAAGATGACGATTTTTCTGGAAACCCAATCTTCCCTTTTTAAATCAAATATTTACGTCCCTCTACCGGCCATCGAGAAGGGATCGTGGGTCACCCTGCCCCCCGCAATGGTCAGCGCGATTCCCGTCTTTCCCAGCTGTTCGGGCGGAATCGTCGCGATATCCCCGTCAATCAGCACAAGGTCGGCCGCCAGTCCCGGCCTCAGCCTGCCGGTCAGCCCCTCCATATGCGCGGCCCAGGCCCCGCCCGCCGTATAGGCGTGCAACACCTCCATCAGCCCGACGCGTTCATCCTGGCAGCCTTCATAAGGCACCCGGGTCAGCGCCGCCTGGATGCCGCGCATCACGCTCACATCCGTGACCGGCCAATCCGAGGCGAAGGCCAGTGGCGCATCATGGTCGGCCAGCGTCTTCCAGAGATAGGCATCACGCCAGCGATCCCGGTGGAACACATGCTCCATCGTCGACATCGGAAACTCCATCGCCCCGGGCGGATGTGGCGGCTGCACGCTCGCCGTGATCCCCAGCGCACCAAGCCTCGGCACATCTGCCCGGTCGATCAGCTCGATATGCTCGATCCGGTGCCGCAGGTCGGGCCGTCCCGCCGCCTCATAGCCGTCGATCGTCTGCCGCACCGCCCCGTCCCCGATGGCATGGACCGCGATCTGCAGATCCCGTCGCGAGGCTTCGCGGCAGATTTCCTTGAACCGCTCGGCCTCGAACAGCGGCTCTCCCCGCTCGCGCGTTCCCGGATAGTCGTGCAGCATGTAAGCAGTGCGGCTGTCGACCACCCCGTCCTGGAACATCTTGACGAAACCGCTCGTCACCCACTCACCCTGAAATTCCTCGGCCATCGCGCTGGCGCGCTCCAGCTCGGACAATTCCATATGCGGCTTGAAATGGAAGGGCACCTTCACGCGCGCCGTCAGCCGCCCTTCGGCTTCCATCTCCTGCAGCAGCACGCAGGTGTAGCGGTTGCCGTCCATGTTCACCATGCTGGTGATCCCGTGCATCGCGCAATGCGCCAGCCCCGCCGCGACTTTCTCCTTGTCTTTCGCGCGTTGCCCGGCCGACGGCCAGGGCTCCGGCTCGCCGCCCGTGGCGATGCCCAGTTGCAGGTGCATGTCCCCGGTCAGTGCCAACACCGGCGAGAAGGCCTCGAACTCCAGAAGCTCCCCGGTCGCCGTGCCATCGTCCCCCATGACGATTACATGACCCTTCGGCATCGAAGCTCCGTGCAGAATGCCCGCCGCCTGCAGCGCCGCCGTGTTGGCCCAGACTGTATGGTGATCCGGCGCCATCATCGCGATGGGCCGGTCGGCGATCACCCGGTCCAGGTCGGCCCGCGTCACCGGACGGTCCAGGATCTCATAGGCCGCCCCCTGTGCCATCAAGAGCGGCAAGTCAGGATTCTTCGTCGCATAGGCCCGGAACAGCCGCGCCAGCTCGTCAAATCCCTGCACGCCGCCCAGTTGCAATTGCGACAACTCATTGCCGCCCAGCACCAGATGCAGATGGCTCTCCACGAACCCCGGCAAAAGCGTCCGTCCCCCGGCGTCGACCATCCGGCAGCCCGGCCCGGCCAGCGCCTCCACCTCGGCCCGGCTCCCGACCGCGAGGATGCGCCCCCCCGACAAGGCCACCGCCTCGGCCCGGGGGCGGTCGTCGTCCATCGTCAGCACCTTCGCATTGGTGAGGATCATTTCGGCAGTCGTCATTTTCTGTCTCCAAATATCCCGGGGGCCCGGGGGCTGGCCCCCGGCCTGTTCTCAGCCGCGCGCGACCCGCTCGGCCATCACGCACAGCATCTCGAACATCAGCGAAATCCCCAGCCAGGCCGTGCCCCCGCTTGCGTCGAACGGTGGCGAGACCTCAACAAGGTCCGCCCCCACCACGTCCAGCCCGCGAAGCCCGCGCGCCACCTGCAAGGCCTGCCATGACGTCGGCCCGCCCACTTCGGGCGTCCCGGTCCCCGGTGCGAAGGTCGGGTCCACGAAGTCAATATCATATGTCACATAGACCGGTCCCGCGCCTACGATTTCGCGCGCCTCGGCCATCACGTCTTCGGCCCCGCGCGCGTGAAACTCGGCGATCGGGATGATCCGAATGCCGTTCGCTTCGGCGAAGTCCCAGTCCTCGCTCCCGTAGGCCGTGCCTCGGATGCCGATCAGGACATAGCGTTTCGGATCGATCAGCCCTTCCTCGACCGCCCGACGGAACGGGGTCCCGTGGTTGTACCGCGAGGTTCCGAAATAGACATCGTTCAGGTCGGTATGGCTGTCGAACTGGATCATCCCGACTGGCCGCGCCTTCGCCACCGCCCGCAGGATCGGCAGGCTGCACAGGTGGTCCCCGCCCCCGGTCAGGGGCCGGATGCCCGCCGCCACCACGCGAGAATAGAACGCTTCCATCCGCGCCATGGAATCCATCAGGTCGCCCGGATTGGGCGCCACGTCCCCCAGATCGGCACAGCGCGCCAACTGGAACGGCGCGACCCAGGTCGCCCCGTTCACCGCCCGGATCATCGTCGACAAGTCGCGCAGCTGCCGCGGTCCGTGGCGCGGCCCCGGCCGGTTCGTCGTCCCGCCATCCCATGGCGCGCCGATCAACCCGATCTGGACTTCCGGAAACCGCGGATGGTCGAACGGGACGAAGGGCAGCCGCATGAAGGTCGGCACCCCGGCAAAGCGCGGCAACTCGAAACCCGAGACCGGCTGGAAGAACGCGTCCGTCATGGTCACCCCCTGATTCCCCGCCCATTTGATCAAACCACCTCCGCCTTGTCAGCCCCGAGTGCGACATCGGCGACGGGGAAAGCTGCCGCCTGATCAACGCGGCCCTTGACCGGACAACCGCGATCCGCCCTTATCAGGCCAACCCGTTCCCCAAGGAATACGACGATGTTCTCCAAGACCTCCGACCCCACTTCGGCCCCGGCCTCGCCCGCCGTGCCCCGCCCCACTTCGCCCGGAACCAATGCGGCCCGTTCGGTCCTTGGCGCCGATCTGCGGATCACCGGCGAGATAACGTCCTCCGGCTCGGTAGAGGTGCTGGGCGAGATCGACGGCAACATTACCGCGAATGGCCTGATCATCGGGCAGGAGGGCCGGGTCAAGGGTTCGGTCAACGCCCATACGGTCGAGGTTAAGGGCAAGTTCGACGGCAAGGTCACCTGCGAAAGCTTTACGTTGCGGGCCTCGTCCGACGTGAAGGCCGACGTGACCACCGGCGGGCTGATCATCGAAAGCGGTGCGCGGATCGAGGGCCGGTTCCTGAAACCGAAGTCCTAGTCCTTCGGCGGGATCGCATAGGTCAGGCTGGCGCGCGCGACCGGCTCGGCCAGACCTTCGCTGAAAACCATCACGTCGCCCACTGCCAGGCTGCGCCCCAGTTTCAGGACGCGGGCCTCGCCCAGCAGATCGCGCCCCGCCACAGGCTTGCGCATGAAGTCGATGGCGCAGTTCGTCGTGACCGTCAGCGCCACCGGCCCGATCCGGGCCAGGATTGCCAGATACATCGCCACATCGGCCAGAAGGAAGATCGTCGGCCCGCTGACCGTGCCGCCCGGGCGCAGGTGCTTTTCTCCCACCTTGAGCCGCATCCCCACCCCTGCCGCATCGGCCCGCTCGACCTCGAACTCGTCGGCCACCTGGCCGAACTCGCGCGCCAGAAAGACGGTCAGCGCCCCCGCATCCATCTGAAGCTGCATCTTTCCCTCTTTCACCGCCAGACCTAGACTGTCCCCAGTCTTGGGGGGATGCAATGACCGACAGACTGATCCTTTGCGACATCCGTGACGGGATTGCCACGGTGACTCTCGCCTCGCCCGGCACGCTGAACGCGCTCTCCACCCCGATGCTCGCGGCGCTGGACGACATGGTCGTCCGCCTCGCCGCCGACGACAGCATCCGCGTGGTGATCCTCGCTGCCGAGGGCAAGGCCTTCTCCGCCGGACACGACCTGAAAGAGATGCAGGGCTACCGCAGTGCCCCAGATGGCGGGCAGGCCCAGTTCCAGGCGCTTTTCGACCGCTGCGCCGCCGTTATGCAGGCGATCACCGCCCTGCCCCAGCCGGTCATCGCGCAAGTCCAGGGGGTCGCCACGGCGGCGGGCTGCCAGCTCGCCTGCTCCTGCGACCTGATCGTGGCTGCCGAGACCGCCCGCTTCGGGGTCAACGGCATCAACCTCGGCCTCTTCTGCTCCACGCCAGCCGTCGCCCTTACGCGTCGCCTCGCCCCCGGAGCGGCTTTCGAGCTTCTGACCACCGGCGACTTCCTCTCCGCCCCCCGTGCGCATGCCATGGGGCTGGTGAACCGCCTCGCCCCCCCCGACCGGCTGGCCGAAGAGGCCCTTGCCCTCGCCCGTCAGATCGCCGCCAAGGACCCTGCCGCGATCCGGCTTGGCAAGCGCGCCTTTCAGGCGCAACTCGGCCAACCGCTGCCCGAGGCCTATGCCACCGCAGGCACGATCATGGTGGAGAATGTCCTCCTCCCCGACACCAGCGCGGGAATCCAGCGCTTCATCGACCGCAAGTAGGTCGGGGCCTGCCCCGACTCTCCGGGTCACCGTCCCGCAAGTCCGGCTTCATACCGGCTCACGCCTGCTCAGAAGCAGCAGCATCAGCGCAAACCCTGCCAGAGCCAAGCCCAGACAGGCCGAATAGACCAGCTGCGGCCCGCCAAGCCCCAGAAGCGCCGCGCCCACGGTGGGCGCAGCGGCCGAGGCCAGGATCGGCGCCACCGCTGCAGCACCCGAGATCGCGCCAAATCCCTGTCGGCCAAGGGTCTCGGCTATCAGCACCGGCCTCAGGATCGAGGTCAGCCCGATCCCCGCCCCCTGCGCCACCGCAAAGGCAAAGATCAGCAGCGGCGTTACTCCGGCCAGCCACAACAGCCCCGCCGCCAGCACCATCCCTCCGCACGAGGCCAGTGTCGCCTGAGCAGTCGTGACCCGTGCCCCCGCCGCCAGCAGGATCAGGCGCCCCGCCACCTGCGCCGGACCGATGGTCGCCGCCGCCAGCGCGGCCAGACCGGGTTCTGCGCCCCGGTCGGCGAAAAGCACCAGCGCATAGGTGATCAGGATGCCGTGGTTCAGGTAAATCGCCAGGAAGCCGCCCGAGATGATCCAGAAGGCGGGTTTCCGCAACGCGGCCTGCACCGTTCCGGGCGGTGTCGGCGGCAAGGCCAGACCGGCCCGCTCCCGGCGGCGAAGCTGGCGCACGGCCAGGGCGTTCAGCGGCATCGCCATCAGCATCAGCGCCGCAAAGGCGACAAGCGCCCCTTGTCCGCCAAGCACCTGCCCCAACCAGTGTCCAAGCGGAAAGGCAAGCGTGCCTGCGAACCCCGCAACCAGCGTGACCCGGGTGATCGCGCCACGCGCACCCTCGCCCAGCCGACGCGTCAGGAAGGCAAAACAGGTCTCGTACAGACAGCCCGCCTGTGCCACCCCGATCAGCGCCCAGAGTGCCAGCCAAACCTTGAGGCTTCCCGCCAGCCCCAGTCCCGCCACCCCCAGCGCGGCCAGTCCCGGCAACCAGACCAGCATCTCGCCGCCAAGGCCCCGGTCCACCAGCCGCCCGGTGATCGGTGTGAGGCTTGCCATGATCAGGAAGGCCAGCGTCGGCCCCAGCGCCAGTTCCGCCTTGCTCCATCCGGTCGCCGCCTCAAGGTCGGGCAACAGCGCCGGAAAGGAGTAGTAGACGCCCGCATAGATCAGTGTCTGGCCCAACGCCAGCAGCCAGACCGCCGAACCGCCCTGCTCGCTCACTGTCCTGTTCCCGTCACAGCCGACCAAGCGCCATCCTCGTTCGGCAACATCCCTTCGTCCGGACTCTCACCCCCCGAAAGAAGCGGCGACATCATGGACGAGCAGCCGGGACCCGGCGGCACAACCCTCATCGAGTCCGGAACGCCCGCAGCGAGGGTCCATGCGCGGGCTTCCCCGACCTTACACTCCGTAGATGTCCCCGAACTTGGCCTCCAGATAGTCGAGCAAGGGCCCCTCCGACGGCTCGAACCCACAGGCCCGCCGCACGACATCCCGGGGCTCATAAAGCCCGCCGTGCCGCTGCAACCGCTCCCGCAGCCAGCCCGTTGCGGCGCTAACATCGCCCCCGGACATCTGCCCGTCCAGCCCCGGCTGATCGGCGCGCAAGGCTTTCACCAGACACCCGGCATAAACGTTCCCCAGCGTGTAGGTCGGGAAATAGCCGAACAGCCCGCAGGACCAATGCACGTCCTGCAGCATCCCGTTCGACGGCTTGTCAACTGCCACCCCGAAATCTGCCCGGAACCGCTCGTTCCAGGCCGCTTCCAGATCGGCCACGTCCAACTCACCCTTGATCAGCGCCCGCTCCAGATCAAAACGCATCATGATGTGCAGGTTGTAATGCACCTCATCCGCCTCGGTGCGGATATAGCCCGGATGCACCCGGTTCACTGCCCGGTAGAAGCCTTCGGCATCCGCGATCCCGAATTCCCCGAACACCTCGCGCATCCTGCCATAAAGCCAGCCGGTAAACGCCCGGCTCCGCCCAAGCTGGTTCTCGTAGGACCGGCTCTGGCTTTCATGCACCCCCATCGACACGCCCTGCCCGACCGGCGTCAGCGCATAGCCTGCGTCGATGCCCTGCTCATAGGCCGCATGGCCGACCTCGTGGATCGTCGAGTAGAAACAGTTGAACGGATCGGTCTCGTTGACCCGGGTGGTGATCCGCACATCATGGCCCGACCCCGACGAGAACGGATGCACCGCCAGGTCCACCCGCCCCCGGTTCCAGTCATAGCCGAACACCGTCGCCAGCTCGCGGCTCAGCGCCATCTGCGCCTCGGTCGCGAAGGTTCCGACCAGCCCTTTCGGAGCCGAAGCTCCCAGCACCTTCTGCCGCAGCGCCACCAGCCGGGGCCGCATCGCATCGGACATCGCGGCAATCGCCGCCCCGGTCATCCCCGGCTCGTAATCGTCGACCAGCGCGTCATAGGCGTCGCCCCCCGCCGCCAAGGCCGCGCCCTCCTGCCGTTTCAGCTCCACCACCTTGCGCAGAG
>JAFLCY010000160.1 GCA_017303485.1 Rhodobacterales bacterium | reverse complement strand
GAGCGAGGGCTATGAGGTCGACATTCTCGACGGGGCCACGGTGAAGCGGACGCTCTCAGCGACCACCACCAGCGCGGTCTACACCGCCGCCCAGCAGACGGCGGATTGGGGATCCACGCTCGGGCCCGGCGACACCATCGACGTCCGCATCGCGCAGCTGTCCTCCCTTGTCGGGCGCGGCGCCACCCGGACGGTAACCCTGAACTTCTGAAGGACACCCCATGGCCGACACCACCACGAACCTGCTGCTGCCTTTCATCTTGGCGGCGCAGGCCCAGAAGCATGTCACCCACAACGAGGCCCTGCGACTGCTCGACGGGCTCATTCAGCTGTCCGTGCTCGACCGCAACCTCGCAACGCCTCCCGGATCGCCGGCCGAGGGCGCGCGCTACATCGTGGCCAGCGGCGCGACCGGCGCGTGGTCTGGCTGGGCCGGGGATATTGCGCTCTGGTCCGATGGCGCATGGGTGCGCCTGCCAGCCCGCACCGGCTGGGTGGTCTGGGTGCAGGATGAATCGCGGGTGGTGGTGCGGATCGGTTCGGTCTGGACGCCGCTGGACGAGGCCATGGGCCTTCTCGCCCAGGCGGGCAGCGTTGACGTCGCGCTGGGCGCGCTGGGCGGCACCACCGGCATGGCGGTGCTAGAGCAGACGCTTTCGGGGCTCTCTGGCGCCTCGGTGACCTCCACCATCGAAATCCCGGACCGCGCGATCTGCCTCGGCGTTTCGGCCCGCACGGTGACGACGATCACCGGCGCGACCTCTTACGACTGCGGGATCGCGGGCGAGACCAGCAAGTTCGGCGGCTCGCTTGGTGTCGCGGCGGGGAGCACGAACATCGGCGTGATTGGGCCCCAGGCGTTCTACGCCGACACGCCAATCGTGCTGACCGCGAACGGGAGCAATTTCACGGGCGGCTCGGTCCGCATCGCAATCCATTACCTGACGCTGGGAGTGCCGAACTGATGCGCGGGGAAATCGAAGTGAACACGCAAGCAGAAGGGGCAGTCCATGATGCCGAATTGGGAAACGATACAGGCGGTGTGGCCGCTGCTCTTGGGGCTGGCTGGTCTCTGGGCGAGAATTGAAGTGGCGCTGTCGAAAGCTTCCGCGCAGAGCAAGCAGAACGAGCGCGAGATCGCGAAGCTTGAGGTGAAGGTCGAGGCGCAGGCCGCGTCGGCCGCGCAGCAAGCCGTCCAGCTCGGCCGCATCGAGGAAAGCCTGCTGGGCATCGGCAGGACCCTCGAGCGCCTCGACCGGAAGATTGCCGACCGCTGAACCGACCACCCCTTAGAAACCCGACCCGACCCGCCGCGAGGCGGGTTTTTTCATGCCTGAAGGAGCCTGCCATGGCCCGAGAGAACTTCGCCGCCTGCATGGCGGAAATCTTCGCCCACGAGGGCGGCTACGTCGATCACCCGAACGACCCGGGCGGCGCCACGAACATGGGCATCACCATCGGGACGCTGCGCGACTGGCGCGGCGGGCCGGTCACCAAGGACGACGTCCGCAGCCTGACCAGGCGCGAGGCCGAGACCATCTACCGCGCGCGCTACTGGAACCCGGTGCGCGGCGACGATCTCCGCCCCGGTGTCGACCTGGTCGCGCTCGATCCCGCCGTGAACAGCGGTGTCAGGCGCAGCCTCCAATGGCTGCAGCGCGCGGTGGGCGTCCCGGCCGACGGGAAGATGGGGCCCGTGACCCTCAAGGCCGCGAACGACGCCACGCCCGTCGACACCATCAAGCGCGCCTGCGCCACCCGCATGGGCTTCCTGCGCGGCCTGCGCACCTGGGACACGTTCGGGCGCGGCTGGTCGCGCCGGGTGGCCCGCGTCGAGGCTGTGGCGGTCCGCATGGCGGTCGAGGCCAGCACGCTGCCCGCTCGCCCCACGCTGATCGCCGAGAAGGCCGAGGCCGAGGCCAAGGCGCGCCGCGAGGGCACGAACGCTGGTGGCGTGGCGGTGGGCGGCGGCGCGGGCACCACCCTCGCGGACCTGCCCGACTGGACGATCCTCGTGCTGGCCGCGGTCGTGGTCCTGGCGGTGATCAACCTGCTCGGCCGCCGACGGCATGAGCAGGAGCGGGCGGCGGCGTTCCAGGCGGTGGCGGAGGAGGCACGGGCATGAAGCTGAAGGGATATCGGACGCTGATCCTCAACGCCATCGCGGGCGCGCTTGCCGCCTTTGAGGTCGCGCTGCCGCATCTGGTCGATTTGCTGGGGATTCCCGAGCTGCGCGGGATCCTGCCCGAGGGCTGGCTTCCCTACTACGCGCTGGCGCTGGCGCTGCTGAACATCTGGCTGCGGACCATCACCACCACGCCGGTCGGGAGGAAGGAGCCGTGAGCTGGTTCGTGGGGCTGCTGACGGGCGGAATCATCCAGCAGTTCACCGGGCCCCTGCTCGAGGCGCACCGCCTCCGGCTGGCCGCCCAGAACGACAGTGACCGCCTTGCGGCCGAGAAGCAGATCGCCAGCCTCGAGGCGGCGCGGGATATCGCGCTGGCCGAGCAGTCTGATCGGTGGAGCGCCACGCGCATCGGTCGGCTCCTGATCGTGGTGCCCTTCGGCGTCTGGTGGACCGCCGTTTTCGCCGTCTCGATCCTGAACCCGCTCTTCGGGTGGACGCTGACCATCGACGACATTCCGCCTCGGTTCTGGGATATCGCGACCATCCTGATCCCGGCCGTGATCCTGGGCGACGCCGGGGCGCTGGTCGCGCGGCGCTGGGCGCGATGACAGCCAAGCCGGTGGTCGAGGCCTCGGCGGACGGGCGGAGCTTCAGGATCACCAAGAGCGCGTGGGCGGGCACCTATGCGATCGATGCGCTGCCGCGCCAGCTGAAGTTCTACCGGCAACTGCGGGACAGGAAGAACGGGGCCTATGCCCAGCATTACCAGCCCACGGTCGAGGCATTGGAGGAATTCGCGCGCCGAATGGACCGCTGAATATTTCGCCGCAGAAATGTGAAAAGGGCCCCGGCTTCGGCTGGGGCCCTTTTTTCGTTTCTGCTGGGCGGCGTCAGTCGCAGGTCTCACCCGCGTGAAACTCCGCGAGCCTCTCGGGCCCCATCTTGCGAGCGAGCGCCGCAATCTCGTCAAAGAACTCCGGTGGCATTCCGTTCAAGGTGGAGCCGACCGCGAAGGCCAGCGTCTCCATGTGAAGCGCGTTCAGCTCGGGCGCGCGCTTGGCAAGTGCCTGCTGGTAGATGGTCATCGTCGGTGCGTCCTTCATGGTCAGTCGAGCCAGAACTGGGTGGCGGTGATCGCGTGGAGCCGGAAGGTGTCTTCTTCGTAGCCTTCCTCGAAAGCCCAATACTCGTGGCTGGTGTGGCCTTCGCCGAAGCGGCAGGCGGGAAGTGTCGTTCCGGTGTAGCGGGTGCGATGGTAGGTGCGGCCATCCGTGCCAATGATCGTTTCCGGCATTTCGGTCGCGGGCGTGTGGATCGTCGTGGTCATGGCTCTGGCTCCGTCATTGGTGCGTCGCAACTCGCTTCGCCTTGTGTAATCACCATCGCTCTACAAGCGCTTGTAGTGTAGAGAAATCGCAGCAATTCCATTGCTTTATAAGCGCGGCGCGGTTGACTGCGGATCCGCGCCTTTCCGCGCCTCGGTGCCTCCGCATAGCGTGACGCACGGTGCGGGGCATGAACATGCCCATTCGATACTTGAGCGTCTGCAGCGGCATCGAGGCCGCGAGCGTCGCGTGGGAGCCTCTCGGCTGGCACCCGGTCGCATTCAGCGAGATCGACGCGTTTCCGTCGGCGGTCCTAGCCCATCATTACCCGACCGTCCCGAATTGGGGCGACATGACCCGTTTCAAGGAATGGCCGGATGCAGCTGTCGATCTTCTCGTTGGTGGAACCCCCTGCCAGTCCTTCAGCGTCGCCGGGCTTCGAAAAGGACTGGACGATCCGCGCGGCAACCTGGCCCTCGTCTATCTGGGACTGGTTGACCGCTACCGGCCCAAGTGGGTGGTTTGGGAGAACGTCCCCGGCGTCCTGTCATCGAGCAAATGACGGGACTTTGGAGCCTTCCTCGGGGGCCTGGGCGAACTCGGGTATGGGTGGGCCTACCGAGTGCTGGACGCTCAGTACATCCGAACACGCCGCTTTTCCGGAGCCGTTCCCCAACGGCGACGTCGTGTGTTCGTTGTCGGATATCTTGGAGACTGGCGACCTCCCGCAGCGGTACTTTTTGAGCCCGAAAGCCTGCGCGGGAATCCTCCGCCGCGCCGGGAACCGGGGCAAGGACCTGCCAGAGGTTTTGAAACTGGCCCTCACGGCGGTGACTGGGCCGACGTAGCGCCGACCCTGGACACGCGGTGTAAAGATGGCCCGATCCGCAATCAGCTAGGGGCTGGCGTAATCCAGCATGGCTTCGGCGGCGGCAACACTTCCGGTCCAATCGACGTCGCCGCGTGCCTCACAGCCAAGGGCCAGCGGATTGACTTCGAGGTAGAGACGATGGTCGCCCAGGCCATCGCATTCGACTGCAAGGGCAGCGAGGCGCAGGTCGACCTTTCCGGCGCGACGCCGACGCTGCGGGCGATGGGCCATGCGGGATCGCACGCGAATGCTGGCGGGCAGCTGGCGGTAGCGTTTGACGCCCAAGCTGGCGGGAACACGGGGCTGGCCATCGGCGAGGAGGTCGCAGGAACGCTGCACGGTGGTGGATCGCATGGCGGGCGTGCGGCCGTGGCTACGCGCTGGGCAGTGCGCCGCCTGACGCCGCTTGAATGCGAGCGCCTGCAGGGCTTCCCAGACGGGTACACGGACGTGCCCTACAGGAAGCGCAACTGGACGCCCGATGGACCGCGCTACAAGGCGCTGGGCAACAGCATGGCGGTGAACGCGATGGAGTGGCTGGGGCAGCGGATCGACCACGTCCGCGCGCTGCTCTAGGGTGGGGCATGGACACCCTGACGCCAGAACAGCGAAGCGAGCGCATGAGCCGGGTGCGTGGCCGCGACACCAAGCCAGAACTTCTGGTGCGCCGCCTTTCGCACGCCATGGGCTATCGCTACAGGCTCCATCGTCGCGACCTTCCGGGCGCGCCAGACCTGGTCTTCCCGTCGCGCAAGAAGGTGATCTTCGTGCACGGCTGCTTTTGGCATCGGCACCAAGACCCGGCATGTCCTCTCGCGCGGCTTCCTAAATCGAAGCTGGACTTTTGGGGCCCGAAGCTGGAAACGAATAGAAAACGGGACGAGCGTAATCTCGCCCTGCTCGCGGAACTCGGATGGGACGTCCTCGTAATCTGGGAATGCCAGACCAAGAACCGGGAGGAATTGCAGGCACGGATCGGGGAGTTCCTGAGATGATGAGATCGGTCGAGCTGTTCGTGGGCGCTGGTGGCCTTGGGATCGGCGTCAGCCAAGCGGGCTTTCGACCGGCCGCCGTCATGGACTGGGACCGCTGGGCCTGCGACACCCTCCGCGAGAACAAGGAGCGCGGCCTCGATCCCATCGCGCACTGGCCGATCCACGAAGGCGACGTGCGCCAGTTCGATTTCGGCGCGGTGGACGGCTCCGTCGATCTGGTGACGGGCGGACCGCCCTGCCAGCCTTTCTCGATGGGCGGACGCCACCGCGCCTTCCTCGACAGCAGGGACATGTTTCCGCAGGCGATCCGCGCCGTGCGCGAACTCCGGCCAAGAGCCTTCATCTTCGAGAACGTGAAGGGGCTCACGCGCAGCAGCTTCGCGAACTACCTCGAATACATCCGCCTGCAGCTGACCTATCCTGATCTCGTCGCCAAGAGGGACGAGGAATGGCTGGCCCACCTTGCGCGCCTCGAGGACCACCACACCAAGGGGACAGAGAAGGGCCTGCGCTACCGGGTGGTGATGCGGGTTCTGAACTCGGCCAACTACGGCGTTCCCCAGCGGCGCGAGCGCGTTTTCCTTGTGGGCTTCCGCGCGGACACCGGGATTGAATGGCACTTCCCGAAGCCGACGCACTCGCGGGACGCGCTGCTCTGGTCGCAGTGGCGCGACGAGGTCTATTGGGACCTGCACCGCGTCGCCCGCAAGAACCGTCCGGACGGCGGCGCTGCTCAGGCTCGGGCCTTGAAGATCGCCGACCGACCGCTGGAGGAGCCGTGGCTGACAGTGCGCGACGCGATCTCCGATCTTCCGGATCCAGAACACGCGCCAGGCACGGCGCAGGGCTTTCATGATCACCGGTTCCAGCCCGGTGCGCGCTCCTATCCGGGACACACCGGAAGCCCGCTGGACGAGCCCGCCAAGACGCTGAAGGCTGGCGTGCACGGCGTTCCCGGTGGCGAGAACATGCTGCGCAGGCCTGATGGATCGGTCCGCTACTTCACGGTGCGCGAGAGCGCGCGCCTGCAGACTTTCCCAGACGACATGGTCTTCCACGGATCTTGGACTGAAACGATGCGACAGCTCGGCAATGCGGTGCCCTGCCAGCTGGCCCGGATCGTCGCCTCCGGCGTCCGCGACAAGCTCAACGCCGCCTAGATCGTCACGCCGTGGGCGTACTGGCGGTTTTCCTTGTAGAGGATCACGTGGCTCACGAAGTACGTCGCCTGCCAGCCAGCGGGCAGAGCCGCAACGATCAGGCGCATCGCGTCGCGCACTGATAGCGGGCCAGCCGGAACGGTGATGGTCGCGGCTGGAAGGTCAGGGTGCGGGCGTGTTCGGAATGCGTGGCTTCCTTTCGCCCCAGGCTCGAGCTCGAAGCGCAGCGTGTAGGGCAGCGCGATCTTGAGAGCCACCAGCGCATCGTGGGCAGTGATCTGGCCGGGCTCGAGAACCTCGAGTGGACTGTCGATATCGATGGGGAATCGCGCGTCGAATCCCTGCTCGGGCTTGTTCGTCGTCTCGCGTTCGCGCCCCGGATCATTCGACCCGAAGCCTGATCCGTTCCACTCGGACCCGTAGTGGGCGATCACTCTCGACTCGATATCCATCGCGGTCAGAACAAGGATCTGCGCGGCCTTGAACTGGACGTCCTCGGGCCGCACGTTTCGTCGCTGCTCGAACTTCCTGGCGTGCCGGGCGAGGCGCGTTCGAAGCCCGGCCTCGGCGTCTGTTTTCCCGACGTAGCGCACCTCGCCATCATGGATCAGCAGGTACACCCCTTGGGCGTCGGGAAGCGCCTGGGCGTTGTCGAGCGTGAGCGGCGCGCTGCCCATGGCATCGAGGGAGGGGATGAGCTGGTTCATCACCGCGCCCATCAGGTCCAGCTCGAATGCGATGAATCCGTCCGCCACTCGTCACTCCGATTCCCTTGCTCTCCCAGATGCTTAGCACGCCGGGATGATCCGCGCACTCTGGCGCGGCTAGAATCTTGAGTCATGCTTGAGTCACGACGAAAGGCCCCGGCGAAGCGCGCGGGGCCTTTTCGTAAGTCTTTGGAATGTCGGCTGGATTTGGTTGCGGGGGTAGGATTTGAACCTACGACCTTCAGGTTATGAGCCTGACGAGCTACCGGGCTGCTCCACCCCGCGACGCTTTGTTGCAGGGGTTCCGCTGCATCCCGGTGTTTTTGCGTTTGTCCGTCCTCGAAGGCGAGACCTTCTGCGGGCGG
>JAFLCY010000159.1 GCA_017303485.1 Rhodobacterales bacterium | reverse complement strand
CGTCATCGAAAAGGCCGCGCGGCGGATGCAGCTGATCCAGGACGGCAAGCCCGTCCGCACCTACCAGATCGCCCTTGGCTTCACGCCCGAGGGCGACAAACTCCGGCAAGGCGATGGCAAGACGCCGGAGGGCGAGTTCACCATCGACCGCCGCAACGCTGAAAGTGCTTTTCATCTGTCAGTCGGACTGGATTATCCGCAACCCGAGGACAGGGCGCGCGCCGCAAAGTCAGGCTACTCTCCCGGCGGCGACATCTTCATCCACGGCCAGCCGAATGCCCTGCCCGACGGGTTGAAGATCAAGGGTGACTGGACCGCCGGCTGCATCGCCGTAACCAATGCCGAGATCCGGGAGATCTGGGCTGTCACGCCTATCGGGACCAAGGTGGAGATCCGGCCCTGACCGGAGCCTGCAAGGCTCCGCGCCCGATCTCACGCTTTCGGCAGATAGCCCACCGGCGCATTCTCGTCGCGCCAGAAGTCCAGCGGCGCGCGGTCCAACACCGCCGTCGCCCGCTTGAAATCACAGACCAGCTCGCCGTTCTCGATACTGGAGGCCATGATCAGGCACTCGAACACATGCCGCGAGCCGTCATAGACGTCCACCAGCCCGCGCAGCTTGCCGGGCGAGAAATCGGCATCCAGCGCAAAACCGTCGTGCCAGAAGCGCAGCACCGGATAGACTGCATCGCCGACCTGAACCCGCAGCCGCGACTTGCGCTTCAGGTCACGTTTGCGCGCGGCCTCCAGCCCCTCGCGCACTTCCTTCGGCAAAAACTCAAGCATGGCAGCCTCGACCTCTCCTCAATCAAATTCTGGATCGGACCTGAAAAAAATCAAGCTGCCACAAGGGTATTACGCGAATGTAAACCCTGTATGTCTGTCAGGACACGCATATGCGCAACTCTCGGTTGAGGACGGCCCCCGGTCGGCCTTACCCATCCGCGAATTCGCCGCAAACTACTGTCAGTGCTTGCGAATCACCCGGCGCGGCGGAATAGCCAATGCCATGATCTTGATCGCCGCCCTCCTCCTCGACGCCGCCTTCGGTGAGCCCCGCTGGCTTTGGAGCCGCATCGCCCATCCCGCCGTGCTGATGGGCCGCCTCGTCGGCTGGTGCGACGCCCGCTTCAACCGTGGCGACGGGTTGAAACTGAAGGGCACGCTGGTCGCTGCGGGTCTTCTTTTCACCGGCCTGACCCTCGGCTGGCTGATCCACCTGATCCCCGACCACGGTGTCTTTGAGGCCCTGACCGTCGCCATCCTGATCGCGCAGAAAAGCCTGGTCGAACATGTCCGCGCCGTTGCCACCGCGCTACGCCAGTCCGTCGTCGAGGGTCGCCGCGCCGTGGCGATGATCGTCGGGCGCGACACGGCACAGATGACCGGCCCCGACATTGCCCGCGGCGCCATCGAAAGCGCGGCCGAGAACCTGTCGGACGGCGTCGTCGCCCCGGTCTTCTGGTATCTGGTCGCGGGCTTGCCGGGCATCCTCGCCTACAAGCTCATCAACACCGCCGACAGCATGATCGGCCACATGTCCCCCAGGTACCGCGAGTTCGGTTGGGCCTCAGCGCGCCTCGACGACCTTCTGAACCTGATTCCCGCCCGGCTCACCGCGCTGCTGATTGCGCTGACCCATGGCTGGGTCGACCCCAAGCCGATCCTGCGCGACGCGCCAAAGCATCGCAGCCCGAACGCAGGCTGGCCGGAAAGCGCGCTGGCCCCGGTGCTGAATGTCGCGCTTTCTGGCCCGCGCAGCTACGGCGGGGTCCGCAAGGACTATCCCTGGGTCTGGCCGGAAGGCCGCCGCGACCCCGGCCCCGACGACATCGACGCCGCCGCCGATGCGCTCTGGCGAGTCTGGGCTGCCCTCCTTGCGGTTGCCGTGGTCGCGGCGCTTCTCTAGGTTCCCTGAAACACCGGAGACCCCATGCGCGCCGCCCTCTTTGCCCTCGCCCTTGCCACCCCCGTCGCTGCCGCCCCCTGTGGTGGTGATTTCGGCGATTTCCTTCAGGCGATGCAGGCCGAAGCCATCGCCCAAGGCGTCCCACCCGACAGCGCCGCCGCCTTCTTCAAGGGCGCGCGGCAAGACCAGAAGGTGCTGAAAGCTGACCGTTCGCAGGGTGTCTTCCGCAAGACCTTCCTCGACTTCTCGCAATCGCTGATCTCGAAGCAGCGCCTCTCCACCGCCCGCTCGAAGTCCGATGCGCTCAACGACATCTTCACCCGCGCCGAAACCGACTACGGCGTCAGCCGCGGCATCCTGCTTGCCTTCTGGGCCTTCGAGACCGACTTCGGCCAGATCCAGGGCGATTTCAACACGCGCAACGCCCTTGTCACCCTCGCCCACGATTGCCGACGCCCCGAGATTTTCCAGCCGCAGGTCCTCGCCGCAGCCCAGCTTTATGCGATGGACGACTTCGCGCTCGACACCACCGGCGCCTGGGCGGGCGAGATCGGCATGGTGCAGATGCTGCCCAAGGACATTCTGGAACGCGGCGCCGATGGCGATGGCGACGGGCTGATCCTGCTGAAAACCTCACAGGCCGACGCGATCCTCTCGGGCGCGCGGATGCTGCAGCACCACGGCTGGCGCGCAGGGGAACCATGGCTTGCCGAAGTCACCCTGCCGGAAGGGTTTGACTGGTCGCTCACCGGCCTTGAGACCGAAAGACCGGTGGAGGAGTGGGAAGCCCTTGGCGTGACTCCCCGCAACGGACCACTTGCCCCGGGTCTGAGTGCCTCGATCCTCTTGCCGCAGGGCCGCAAGGGTCCGGCCTTCCTGATCTACCCGAACTATCGGGTTCTGTTCGAATGGAACAAGAGCTTCGTCTACGTCACCACCGCCGCCTATTTCGGCACCCGGATCGAAGGGGCAGAGCCCTATGCGGCGGGCAATCCCGACCCTGCCCTGTCGACCGATGAGATGACCGCCTTGCAGGAGAAGCTCGCCTCCCTCGGGCATGACGTGGGCAAGATCGACGGCATCCTCGGCGCGGGCACAAGGTCCGCAGTGCAGAAGGAGCAGGTCCGTCTTGGCCTTCCTGCCGACGGCTGGCCGACCCGAGATCTGCTGGACGCCCTCTGATGGCAAGTTGGAGCCTTGTCGCCACCGTCAAGGCCCCCGAGGACAAGCTTCTGGCCTTCGCCGCATACCATCTGTCGCTGGGGGCCGATCACCTCTGGCTTTACTTCGACGACCCCGATCAGCCGATTCCGCAGCCCCTGGCCCAACACCCCCGCGTCACTGTCACCCTCTGCGACGACGCCCACTGGGCCCGTGTCGGCAAGAAGCGCCCGCCGCAGCATCAGAACCGCCAGACCCACAACGCCCGCTTTACCTACCGCGAGAAGGTCGCGAGCGACTGGATCGTCCACATCGACGTGGACGAATTCATCCTGACCCCTCGGCCCATTGCCGCGCTGCTTGACGAAACCCCGGCCGAAACCATCGCGATGAAGCTGGAGCCGTTCGAGGCGATGCATGATCCGCTGTTGCCCGACGACATCTATACCTCGCGCGAATTTCGCGGCGCGCTGCGCCACGAACATTGGCCGCGCCGCCGTGCGGCACTTGGCCCCTACCGCAAGGTGATCCGCGACGGGATGCTGTCGCACACGGTTGGCAAGGTGATCTACCGGACCCGGGTGCCCGGCTTGCTGCCCCGCCTGCATGCCGTGATGGTCAACAAGGAATTCGTGAAGACCCCCGACTGGCAACCCGAAATGAAGCTTCTGCACTTTCATTCGCAGGACAAGGCCGCCTGGCTGGCCGCCGTACCGTTCCGAATGACCAAGGGCGCCTACCAGTTCCGCCCGGAACTGCAGGCCTTCCTTGCCGAAGCCGACCCTGACGAAATCGACCGCTTCTACCGTCGCACGCAGATCCTGCCGCTCGACCTACGCGACGAGTTGGTGAAGGTCGGTCGCGTGATCATCGCCGACCTCGGGTTACGCGCCAAAGTGCAAGACCTGCGCGAGGGCCGCCTCTAGTCGACGTTCACCAGCATCAGCGCGGCACGGCGGAAGGTCGTCATGATCTCTCCCCGCTCCTTCGCGGCGACATTGGTTTCTGTCATCGCCCGCTCCATCACCGCCAGCCAATCCTCGGCATCCTGCAACCGGATCTCCACATGCGCGTGGATTTCCCGCAGGTTCATGTGGCCGTGCAATTCGTGATAGTAGCGCCGCCCGCCGAAGAATCCGCAAAGGAAATTGAACTGCTCGGGCCGCACATGGCTCAGCCCATGTCCGCGCTGGTGCATCGCCATGATCGTCGCCCCCTGCGGCAGGGTCTCGATCAGGTCGTAGAAGTGGTTCACCAGAAGCTGAACCTGCGGTTCCCCGCCGATCCGGTCGATCATCGGCTCCATGGCTAGCCCTCTCAGCTTTGCGGACGGGATTTCTTCGGGTCGTAGTGCGACAGGGGCACGATCACCGCCGGCAGCCGCTTCTGCTGACCGTCCAGCTTGCCGACCTCCAGCGCGGTGCCCACCTCGGCATGTGCCACATCCACCCGCGCCAGCGCGATGTTCTTGCCCAAGAGCGGCGAGCGCATCGAGGAGGTGACTTCCCCCACCTGCGCCCGCCCGACATGCAGGCAATCGCCGTGCCCGACATCGACATTCGAATCGATGTCGAGGCCGACAAACTTCCGGCTCGGATGCTCTTTCCGCCGGATCAGCGCCTCGCGACCGATGAAATCGTCGGTCTTCGACTTCAAGGGCACGGTAAAGCCGATCCCGGCCTCGAACGGATCGGTCTGGTCGCTGAAGTCATAGCCCGCGAAGATCAGCCCGGCCTCGATCCGCACCATGTCCAGCCCGGCGAGGCCCATCGGCTTCAGCCCGAGATCGCCACCTTTCTCCCAGACCGCGTCATAGACCGCCGAGCCGTCCTTCGGATGGCAGAAGATCTCGAAGCCCAACTCTCCGGTGTAGCCGGTGCGCGACACCACCACCGGCGCCCCGTTCGGCCCGCCCAGACGACCGATGGTCAGGCGGAACCAGCCCAGCTCCTCGATGGTCGGCTGATGCGGCGCGGTCCAGATCATCCGCTTCATGATCTCGCGGCTGTTCGGTCCCTGGACCGCCAGATTGTGCAACTGGTCGGTCGAGGACCGCACCATCGCCTTCAGCCCCAGCTTTTCCGCCTGCTCGCGCAGCCAGAGCCCGGAATACTCGTCGCCGCCGATCCAGCGGAACTGATCCTTGCCCAGACGGAACACCGTGCCATCGTCGATCATCCCGCCATGCTCATAGCACATCGCGGTATAGACGATCTGACCCTGGCTCAGCTTCTTCATGTCGCGCGTCACGCACCATTGCATCAGCGCTTCCGCGTCGGGGCCCGTCACCTCGAACTTGCGCAAAGGCGACAGGTCCATCACCACCGCCGCCTGACGGCAGGCCCAGTATTCCTCGATCGGACCATTCTGCGAATAGGCCTGCGGCAGCCAGTAGCCCTTGTATTCCACCACGTTGCGCGTCCGGGCCGAGATGCGGTCGTGAAACGCGGTTTCCTTGGTCATCTTCGGCTCCGATTGCGGTGTGGTACGGTGGGCGATGGCGCGGCTGAAGGTCTCTGCCCCGGAATAGGTGCGGACGTGGATGTCGCTGAGATACCAGCCATTCGCCGGCGAGGTGTCATCCGGGCAGGCCGAGTTGACGCAGACGATGTCGGTTAGCGCGCGGAACAGCACATAGTCGCCGGGACGGCTCCAGGGTTCGTCGCTGGTCAGCACCCCATGGGCATCGATCGCGGTGTTGAAGAACAGGTTCACCGCCATCCAGCCCGGCCGCGGGTCCACGCCATGCTGCGCCAGCGCCTTGTTGAAATTGTCCGAGCAGTTGACGTGTCCGGGATACCCGATCTCGTCGTAATACTTCGCGGCGCAGGCCATGGCGAAGGCGTCATGCCGCCCGACGGTATCCTGCACCACCTCGACCAGCGGCACCCAGTCCTGATCGAAGTATTTCGAATGCAGGCCCGGCATCGAATAGGCGTGGCCCATCAGCGTGCGGGAGGTCGTCACGTCCAGCGCGTGTTGAAGGCCCTTGTCCAGTTTGCGGGCATCGAAGCACTGGAAGTCGGTGCATTGCCGCCCGTCGACGTCGAGGATCTGGATGTAGTCCCCTGCCTTGACGAAATAGCTTTCGGCCGTCGCCGACTTGACCCGCAGGTCCAGGATCGGGTCGGCCAGCGGATCGGGCAGGTCAAACTGCGCCACCATCCGCG
Source organism: Rhodobacterales bacterium (assembly GCA_017303485.1). Lineage (GTDB taxonomy): Bacteria > Pseudomonadota > Alphaproteobacteria > Rhodobacterales > Rhodobacteraceae > Tabrizicola. The sequence goes on along the minus strand of JAFLCY010000159.1, from coordinate 1,312 downwards.
GCTTGGCACGGTTCATAAGCACCGTGATCGGCGTCGCCGTATCCTGTGCTTCCGGCGCCATCGGCAGTCCCGGCGCGGCCACCACCAGCCAGCCCGCGTCCTGCGCGGTCAGCTCGGTCCGCGTGCCTGCCGGAGTCTCCGGCCCGAACAGCCGCAGCGCCCCCGCCTTGCCAAGGTCGATCTTCCGGCTCTCCAGCCCCTTCCGCAGCCGGAGCAGGCTCGCCTCGCCCGAGGCCAGCATCGCCTTCAGCCCCTCGGCGCCAGAGTTTCCGGCCTGCCCGAGGATCGCGGCATCGATCCGCCCATCCTTCGCCGCCGCGACCAGTTCGCAGGGCTGGCCGCCCTCGTCGTTGACCAGCACCAGCCGGTCGCCAACCATAAGCTGCAAAAGCATCGCGCCGCCGCCGGGCACCACATGCCGCTCTTGCCCGTGGTGGCGCGAAAAGCCTTGCGGCGTCAGGATCCGGCTTGGCCGCGGCGGGCCGGGAACTACAGTGGGGTAAAGTGTGTCGAGCATGGCGTCCCCGCAATTCAGACCGGGCTGTCTGGCCGAGTCAGTTTAATGAGGATAAAACTTGTTCATCCAGAAGAATAGCGTCAGGGTCAGCCTGACACAAGCACAAGGACGGGAAAAGGCGACGAAATGCTTGCACTCGGCTTCGGCCTGACCGCCGCCCTGATCTGGGCGGTGCATGATCTTCTGGCCCGCAAGCTTACCCAGGGCGCGGCGCTGCTGCCGATTCTTTTCACCGTGTTCGCTGCAGGCTGCGTGGTCCTGCTGCCGGTGGCACTGGTGGCGGGAGACTGGGAGGCGATGAGCGTGCGGGCCTGGGTTGTCGCCATCGTCTCCGGCCTGACCTATGCGCTGGCGGGTGGAGGTCTTTACAAGGCATTCAGTCTGGCGCCGGTTCGGTTGGTCTCGCCCGTGATCGGGGCCTATCCGATGCTGTCGCTTGCGATCGCCGCCGCACAGGGCCGCGCCGTTACCGTGATGGACTGGCTGGCCGTTTCCACCATCGTCGCTGGTATCGCGATTGTCGCGCTTGCCTCGCGTGAGGATTCGCCGGACGGTTACGCCGCGCCGCCCGCCGTGGCGCTGGGATGGGCCGCCTTTTCGGCCATTGGCTTCGCAACCACCTTTGCGCTGGTACAGGAGGCGACACGGCTCGGCTCGGAACTCCCGGTCTCGCTGGTCGGCCGCCTCGTCGCGCTGGCTGCTCTCCATCGAGAGCGCGTACTGACCCCTTTTCTTTGCCCACCGTCGGCCCCACCTGTCAGGAGACAGGCCATGCCGCTCCGCTTCCTCCAGCTC
>JAFLCY010000158.1 GCA_017303485.1 Rhodobacterales bacterium | reverse complement strand
GACCTCGTCGCTGCCCAGCAGCGTGCGCAGGCCCGGCGCGGCGGCGATCTCGGCCTGGCGCATCTCGGTCCAGCGGCTGACCGGAATGACGAAATCATCCGAAAATCCGCGCAGATAGGGCGAGGTGGAGGCAAGATTCTGGTGCCGGAAGCAGCCAAAGGCCTTGTGGTCCAGCATGTGCTTCCGGACGCCATGAAAGTGGTTGATCATCGCCATGCCGCCCCAGCAGACGCCGAAGGTGGAATGGACATTGGTCTGGGTCCAGTCCAGCACCTCGCCAAGTTCATCCCAATAGGTGACTTCTTCGAAGGGGAGATGCTCGATCGGGGCGCCGGTGATGATCAGCCCGTCCAACTTCTGGTCCTTAACCTCCTGGAACGGGTGGTAGAAGGCCTCCATATGCTCGGCGGCGGTGTTCTTGGTCGTGTGTTCGGACATGCGGATCAGGTGCAGGTCGATCTGCAGGGGCGTGGCGCCGATCAGCCTGGCGAACTGGTTTTCGGTCTGGATCTTCTTCGGCATCAGGTTGAGAAGGCCGATCCGCAAGGGGCGGATGTCCTGATGCGCGGCGCGGTCGGGCGACATCACCATGACGCCCTCGGACCGCAGCACGTCAAAGGCGGGCAGGGTTTCGGGAAGCGTGATCGGCATGGTCGGCGTCCTTTGGGCCAGAAGGCCAAGAGCTAGGTGGTTATCGCAAAGGTTGCAAGGTTCGGGGGTCAGGCGCGGTCGATGGCGCGGGCCATCAGGGCGTCGAAATCATCGCTGCTGCTGACGCCTGCGACCTCTTCCGCCGTCACCGTCACGCCCCAGCGCGCCATGGCGTCATAGCGGGGCTGGCGATGAGCGAGCGCGCGGGCGTAGGTCCAGCGGACAAAGTGATCCGGATCGCAGGTTTCCTCGGTCACCGAATGGGTTGCGCGGTATTCTTCCCACATCGCATGAAGGAAGGACGGCTGGTAATACATCGGCTTCGGCGCGCGGTCGAAGCGGCGGACCAGCTCGGCGGTATGGGCGTCGGAGCCCTTGATCCAGACGAGGAGCAACGTATCCGCCAACTGGCGCATCACCGGATCGTCCGGGTTGTCCGCATCCACCACCTCGCAGATCGACCCCGAAGTGTCGCAGACGAAATGCGGATAGCCGTAAAGTTCCTCGGCGCGTTCCAGGAAGCGCGCGGTGTCCAGCGTCGCGGCCACTTCGGCGGCGCGATGCTGTTCCTGCCGCTTCATGTATTCGGCGAAGGGGACGCCGCCTTTCTGCGGGTCGCCCGGTTTGCCGAGATAGGTCGAGAGCGGCGCCAGGTTGTCGAAGGTGATGTTCGAGGCGATATACACGCTGTCGGTCATCAGAAGCTCGCGCAGGAGCGGAACCTTCATCGCCTCGCGCTTGAAGTTGTCGGCGATGAATTCGCCCATGTAGCGGGTGCCGATCCGGTAATCGACCGAGTAGTGGAACCAGTCGCCGTGGTCGCGCAGGAGGTTCGACAGGTAGGTCTTGCCAAGACCGGACATGCCGAACAGCATCACCCGCTTGCGGGGGGCCTTCAGGTAGTCAGCGCCGGAGCGGTAGATCATTGCGTCACCTCGTCGGTGTTCTGTTAGCGCCGGGACCGGGGCTTCACAATGAAAAACCCCGCCCGGGAAGGGGCGGGGTTCGATCATCCGATGCGGCGCGGTCTTAGAACGACCAGCCGACCTTCACGCCAACACCGATGAGAGTGTTGTCGGTCATGTTGGCACGAGCGGTGTCCGGAGTCCCTGTTTCGGGTTGCGCGTCGCCGAGCCAGGTGTAGTTGATTCCGCCCGTCACTTTCATGTTGTCCTTGGTGTACACCACACCGATGGTTGCACCGTAGCGGCCATCAGTCGGCGCCAGAGGCGAGACGAGCGGATCCGAGCCCTTCGGCTCATAGGTCACGGAGAAGGACCCCGCCCAGTTCTCGTTGAAGCGGCGGCCGACGCCCAGCGTATACGTTATGGTGTCTTCCAGACTTACCAGACCGCCACCCGCACGCGGAGTGAACCATGCGGGATCGATCCGGAATGCAGACCAGTCCGCCCAACGGATTTGACCGAAGACGAGGGTATCCTTCGCCACGCCCGTTTGGAAGTCCAGGTTGACCGACTGCGGAAGATCGACATCGGTTTCGGTGACAGGGTTCACCTGCGTCGTGCCAATCCGTTCCGTCGTGTCAAAATCATGCGTGATCTTGGAATTGTAGGTCAGGGCGACACGCAGCGCGATCTCGGGTTTTTCGAACGCGATGCCGACGACGTAACCGGGTGCCCAGTCGTCCGCGAGGTTCACGTTGTAGTTCGTAAGGGGACCATAGGCCAAGCCTTGAAGTCTGATGTCACCACCAGAACGCTGCATCCGCAGACCGCCGTGAACCGAAAACGCATCGGAGAACTTGTAGCGCAGGATACCTGTCACTGCATAGGAATGTGCTTGCGCCGACGTCCCTCCCAGTACCGGCGAGGTCAGGCCATATTGCACGTCCGCGCCGAAAGGCTGATCCAGGTTGATCGCGTAGGACAGCTTCTCGTTGATGTCAGCCTTGTAGCTGAGCGACATCTGCGAGTAGCTGCCGGCAACGTCACCCGTCGGTTGGGCCGCAACGTCCCGTCCATCGACTGTCGGCGAGACGAACCCGTAAGACAGTTCAACATAGCGGCCCTTTTCGAAGAGCGCGCCGAGACCCTGTCCCGAGCGATCGATCCCGCCTGCATAAGCGCCCGTTGCCGCAATAATGGCCGAAGAGGCCAGCAGAACTCGTTTCATTGTCTCATCCCTCAACTCGAACTCCCTTCCCGGAAGTTCCCCCTGCGAGAAAGGCTAGGCCCAGCAAAACGACCGGTCAATCAATGACGCCACGTCACGGTTTCGTGACGCCGCTCCCCTGTGGCGCAGATGTGCCACCTCGAAGGGTGAGCCAGATGCCAAGAAAGATCAGCGCGGCCCCGGCGAAGAGCGAGGGCTGGATCGGTTCGGCGTAGAACAGCGCGCCCACGACCGCGATGATCGGCAGGCGCGCGAAATCCACCGGGACGACCGTGCTGGCGGGGGCAAGTGAAAGCGCGGTGGTCAGCGAGAAATGCGCGGTGATGCCGGAAATGCCGATCAGGACGAGCCAGGGCAGGGTGGCGAGCGTCGGCAGGGTGACGGTGCCGAATACCGTCATCGCGACGGTGCCCATGACCGCCTGCATCAGCGTCAGCCAGAACAGGATCGACAGGATCGGCTCGCCCTTGGTCAGAAGCTTGGTCATCAGGTTGGTCGAGGCGAAAAAGAAGGCGGCACCGGCGGCTGCAAGGACGCCGGGTTCGATATGGTTGAAATTCGGCTGCGCGACGATCAGCACGCCTGCGAAACCAAGGGCGGCGGCAACCAGCTTGCGCCGGGTCAGCGTCTCGCCAAGAACCAGCGGCGACAGCAGGATCACCCAGATCGGCGAAGTGAACTCCAGCGCGAAGACCTGCGCCAGCGGGATCAGGGTGATTGCCCAAAACCAGAGCGACTGGCCGCTGAAATGGAAGATGTTGCGGACGACATGGCTGGGAAGCCGGTCGGTGCGGATGTCGCTGCGTTTGCCGAGGGCGAGGGCCAGGGTCACCACGATCACCCAGCCGATCATCGACCGATAGGCCAGGATCTCGAACGTGTCATGCACGCCCTTGATCTGCCGCGTGGCGATGGCCATCGCGGTGAAGGCGGCGATGGCTCCGATCATCCAGAATGCGGCGACGAGCGGACGATTGGAGGGGTGCTGGATCATGCGCGAACCCTTGCCGGGCAGGGGCGGAATGTCCAGAGCTTGACTTCGGGCAAGGCGGGCCTCTCAGACGCGGGATATCGACGGCGCAGGAGGGACCGACATGGACTTTTATGTCCTCGCCCGCGTGCTGCATGTGCTGGCCGTCGTCCACTGGATCGGCGGTGTCGCGATGGTGACGCTGGTGATCCTGCCGCAGATGCGTGACCTGCCCGCGCCCGACCGGATCGCCACGTTCGAGCGGCTGGAGGGCCGGTTCGGCCGGCAGGCGAAGCTCTCGACGCTGGTCGCGGGCCTGTCGGGCCTCTGGATGCTGTGGCTGTCGGATGGCTGGGGGTTGTTCCGCGCGCCCGGTTACTGGTGGCTGCACCTGATGGTCGCGGTCTGGGCGATGTTCACGCTGGTCCTGTTCGTGCTGGAGCCTTTGGTCCTGCACCGCTGGTTCCATGATCGCGCCAGAGCTGATCCCGAAGGCACCTTCGCCCTCGTCCTGCGGCTGCACCGGGTACTGCTGGCGCTGTCGGTTCTGGCCGTGGCAGGCGCGGTGCAGGGCGCGCATGGCGGGCTGCTCTAGTAGGGAACGACCAGCACCTTCACCTCGCCCGGTGCCGCCGGATTGGCGATGACCTGTGCGGCCTCCGAAAGCGGGATCACGCGGGAGATCAGGGCGGTGACGTCGATCCGGCCCTCGACCAGCATCGCGACGGCACGACCTTGCGTGAACGGGTTGATGAAGCTGTGCAAGAGCAGGATTTCGCGGAAGAGAAGGTCGAAGGGCTCGATCCGCGCCGTTGCGCCCTGCGGCATCACCCCCAGTACGACGACACGCCCGCCAGCACGGGTCAGGCGTGGTGCCATTTCGACCGTTTCGACGACCCCGGCGCATTCGAGGACGAGATCGGCACCCTGCGGCCAGAGGGCGTGGGCTTCGGCCTCGGTCGCGACGGCGTGCGTGGCCCCGACCGTCATTGCCAGGTCGCGTTTGGCGGGGTGGCGGGTGACGAGAGTCACGTCGGCCCCGGCGTTCCGGGCCAGCTGCACGGCGAGAAGGCCGATGATCCCGCCGCCAAGGACAATGACCCTTTCCCCGGGAATGGGCGCGCCAAGGTCGATCCCGTGCAGCGTGCAGGCCAGCGGTTCGGCAAGGGCGGCGTGATGCGGATGCAGGCCCGGGACCGGAATGGCGCGATGGGCGGGGATCACCGCCAGTTCGGCAAAGCCGCCGTCGCGGTGGATGCCGATGGCTACATTGCGGGCGCAGAGGTTCACGCGACCCCGCAGGCATTGCTCGCAGGTGCCGCAGGCGATGTTCGGATCGCAGGCAATGCGGGTGCCGAGGGGGATGGAGACGCCCTCGGCCGCCGCGATGACCTCGCCCGAGAATTCGTGGCCAAGGGTGACGGGCGGTGCGCAGGGAAATTCGCCCTTGAAAAGATGCCGGTCGGTGCCGCAGATGCCGGCTGCAAGAACCCGGACGAGGACCTCTCCGGGACTGGGTCGGGGGGCGGGAATATCCCCGAGGCCGATCTTGCCGACCGCTTGCAACCGGACTGCCCGCATCTTGGCCGCCTTCCCTTGTGACAGCGACGATCATGACACGGGCCACGCGGCCTGTCTCGGATTGCCGCAGGGGGCGGAAGGGGTAATCAAGGGCAACGTGGTTGCCACGGCCCACGGGGCGGCCTATCTGCTTGGCAGCAGACTGGAAGGACGCGAGATGAGCCTCGATCAACCGAACGGACGCCAGGCGGGTCACCCGGTGGCTCCCCAGTTCCCGGGACGCTGGTCGCCGCGGGCGTTCACCGAACGGGAGCTTTCGGAAGCCGAGGTGATGTCGCTTCTCGAAGCGGCCCGCTGGGCGCCCTCGGGCGGGAACCACCAGCCCTGGCGGTTTGTCTGGGCCTTGCGCGGCGAAACGGGTTTTGCTGCGATCCGGGATACGCTGAAGGGCAACAACCCGGTCTGGGCCGGAAAGGCGGCGGTGCTGTTCGCAGTGGCCGCGAAGGACACGGTGCTGAACCGCGAGGGGACCGAGGTTCCGAACCGGACGGCGGGGTTCGATACCGGCGCGGCCTGGATCAGCCTGGCCCTGCAGGCGCAGGCGATGGGGCTTTTCGCACATGCCATGGGCGGGTTCGACAAGGACGCGCTGGCCAAAGCGATCGGGCTGCCTTCCGGCCACACGCTCTACTGCGTGGTTGCCGCAGGCGAGCAAGGCCCGGCGGAAAACCTGCCCGAAGGGCTGCGAGAGCGGGAGAGCCCAAGCGGACGGAAGCCCGTCAGCGCCTTTGCCCTGCGCGGAACGTTCTAGCTGTTCGAGGAGTTCGGCGCGGTAAGATAGTCAGCGTCGGAAACCGGACCTTCCCAGTCGACCATGCGTCCGTCCTGTGCCGACTGCACCGCGATATGGGTCATGGCCGCGTCGGGTGCGGCTCCGTGCCAGTGGCGTTCGCCTGCCGGAAACCAGACCACATCGCCCGGCAGAAGCTCGACCACCGGCCCGCCTTCGGTCTGCGCGCGTCCCCGGCCTTCGGTGACGATCAGAAGTTGCCCAAGGGGATGCGTGTGCCAGTTGGTCCGGGCGCCGGGCTGGAAGGTGACCATTGCTGATCCTGGCCGTCCCGGCGGTTCGGCCCCGATGATCGGTTCCATCCGGATCGTGCCGGTGAACCATTGTTCGTTTCCCGACATCGGCGCGCGGCTGCCCTTGCGGTGAAGCTCCATGGTCTACTCCAGTTCGATGGTCCCCGGCGGTTTCGAGGTGCAGTCGTAGAAGACGCGGTTCACGCCCTTGACCTCGTTGATGATCCGGGTCGCGGTTTCGCCGAGGAAATCATGGGTGAAAGGATAGTAGTCCGCTGTCATGCCGTCGACGCTGGTGACGGCCCGCAGGGCAAGCGCATAGTCATAGGTCCGCCCGTCGCCCATCACGCCCACGGTCTTCATCGGCAGGATCGCGGCGAAGGCCTGCCATATCTCGTCGTAAAGCCCGTGCTTGCGGATCTGGTCGATGTAGACCGCATCGGCCCGGCGCAGGATGTCCAGCTTTTCGCTGGTGATCTCGCCCGGGCAGCGGATCGCGAGGCCGGGGCCGGGGAAGGGGTGGCGGCCGATGAAGCTGGCCGGAAGTCCAAGCTCACGGCCAAGGGCGCGGACTTCGTCCTTGAACAATTCGCGCAGGGGTTCGACGAGTTTCAGGCCCATCTTCTCGGGCAGGCCACCGACGTTGTGGTGGCTCTTGATCGTGACCGAGGGGCCGCCGCTGAAGGAGACGCTTTCGATCACGTCCGGGTAAAGCGTCCCTTGCGCGAGGAACTTGGCGCCGCCGACCTCATTCGCGTGTTTCTGGAACACGTCGATGAAAAGCTTGCCGATGGTCTTGCGCTTGACCTCGGGGTCGGAGACCCCCTCCAGCGCGCCAAGGAAGAGGGCGCTTTCATCGGCATGGATCAGCGGCATGTTGTAGTGGTCGCGGAACATGGTGACGACCTGCTCGGCCTCACCCAGTCGCAAGAGCCCGTGGTCGACGAAGACGCAGGTCAGCTGGTCGCCGATCGCCTCATGGATCAGCACCGCCGCGACCGAGGAATCGACACCGCCCGACAGCCCGCAGATCACCTTCGCGTCGCCCACCTGCTCGCGGATCTTGCGGATCGCTTCCTCGCGGTAGGCGCCCATGGTCCAGTCGCCCTTGAAGCCCGCCAGTTTGACGAAGTTCTCGTAAAGCTGCGCGCCCTTCGGGGTGTGGTGGACCTCGGGGTGGAACTGGACGGCGTAGAAATGCCGCGCGGGGTCGGCGGTGATGGCGAAGGGGGCGTT
>JAFLCY010000157.1 GCA_017303485.1 Rhodobacterales bacterium | reverse complement strand
GCGCTGGCCCTTCAGCTGGCGGGTCATCTGGTTGAAAAGACGGCCGAGCGAGGCAATTTCGTCATCGCCCTCTTCCTCGGTGACTTGCACGTCGAGATCGCCGCCCCCTACCCTTTCCGCAGCCCCTGCCAACCGCCCGACGGGGCGCGACAGGCGTTCGGCGAACCAGAGGCCCAGCCAGATCGCGGCGAGGATCAGGATAAGCGCGAAGCCGATGTAGATGAGGCCGAAGTTGAACAGCAAGCGCCCGCGTTCGCTTTCCAGCTGGTTGTAGAGCTGGACAGTTTCCTGGGTTTCGTCGAGGAGCGAGAGGATCGACCCGTCGACCGTCCGGGTGACATAGAGGTAACGGTCGGTATAGGCGTCCAGAAGGATCAGCGCGCGGAATTCGTTGTTGGACCAATCGGGGATCAGGACGGTGTTGCCCTCCGTCGCCAGCCGCAGCTGCTCATCGGTCAGGGGTTCGAAGTCGAAAAGGTAGGACCGTTCGCCGCGCGTCTTCATCGCGCCGGTGCCATCGACCAGATAAGCCTCTTTCAGCCCGCGTTGCACCACGGCCTGCGCCTGCGACAAAAGCGGGCGCAACTGGTCGTCGCGCAGGAAGATGGCCTTGCGCTTGGCATCGTTCAGATAGCCGGCAAGGGTAACGACATCGGCGGCAAGGTCGTCCTTCTGCACCGCCTCATAGGCCTGGGCTGCCGAGAGGGAAGAACCGACGACCGAACGGACGCGCTCGGAGAACCAGCCTTCGAGGCCGATATTGATCGACAGGACCGCGAAGACCGCGACCAGAACGGTCGGAATCAGCGCGATCAGCATGAAAACCCCGGACAGCCGCAGGTGCAGCCGCGACCCGGCAGAGCGCGAGCGGCGGTCGGCGACCAGGCGGATGACGCGGGCCAGGACAAGCGCCGCGATGACCAGGATATAGATCACGTCGGCCAGCAGGATCAGCCGCAACGTGGGCGAACCCGCATCCTGGTTGAACGGCCCGAGCGCGAGGAAGGTTGCAACGGCAAGGAGCGGGCCCAGGAAGACCAGCCCCAGAGTCAGTGCGGTCTGCACCCGGCGCTGACGGCGCAGGCGCGAGAAGCGCAGCCAGACATCCCTGTGAACCGCCCGTTGCACCCCTGCCCTATCCGCCAGCCGGTGGTTGCCCCACCTTTTGCCACTATATCTAGATGTGCCGCGGGGTGAAACCCAAAAGACACAGGTGGGCGTTGCTTTGCTACATCAACTTTCGGCGGCGCGTCACCGGGATATCCAGGTCGGTGATCTTCTTCCTCAGCGTGTTGCGGTTGATGCCCAGAAGATCGGCACATTTCGCCTGGTTTCCGGCGGTCGCATCCAGCGCGATCTCGATCAGCGGCAGCTCCACCTCGCGCAGGATGCGCTGGTAGACGCCGGGAGGCGGCAGTTGCCCGCCGTGCAGGTCGAAGTAGCGCTTCAGGTGACGCGCGACCGAGGCCGAGAGCCGATCCCCCTCGCCCACCCCGATCAGCGGCTCCGGGCTGGGTTGCTGGCCGAGGGTCTGTTCCACTTCCGCCCGGGCGATGTCGGTTTCGGTCGCGGTGACCAGAAGGCGGCGGATGGTGTTTTCCAACTGGCGCACGTTGCCGGGCCAGGAATAGGCGCGGATCAGGTCGGTGGCCCCCTGCGACAGCCGACGTGCGGTGCCAAGTTCGCGCCCGCCCTTTGCGAGGAAATGTTCAGCGAGAAGGGGAATGTCCTCCACCCTTTCGCGCAGCGAGGGGACATGCAGCGTGACGCCGCCAAGGCGGTAGTAGAGGTCCTGGCGGAACTGGCCGGACTCCATCCGCGAGGCGAGGTCGGACTGGCTGGTGGCCATCACCCGCGGGGCCTTGTCGCCCAGCATGTCCAGCATGCGGACCACGCGTCCTTGCGTGTCAGCGTCGTAGTCGGCAACCTCATCAAAGACGATGGAGCCGCCGCGCGCGCGGGAGAGGAGTGTTGCGGGGCCGTCGATGCCCGCCAGGTCTGCGGCCTGCGCGACGACGAAGGGCAAGGTCCGGCGGTCGGAGAAATCGTGGATCGCCCGGGCGATGAGGGATTTGCCGGTACCGCTTTCGCCGGTGATCAGGACGGCAAGCTCGGTGTTCATCACCCGCGCGACCAGACGGTACAGCGCCTGCATGGCGGGCGTCCGGCCCACCAGCGGCAGGTCATCCCCGGCTTCGCGGGCCGGGACCGCGACCTTTGGCGCGCGGCGTTTCTGGTCCAGCGCCTTGGCCGAGCGTTTCATCAGGTCGGGCAGGTCGAAGGGTTTCGGCAAGTAATCGAAGGCCTCGGCCTCGGCGGCCTGGATCGCGGTCATGATGGTGTTCTGCGCCGAGATCACGATCACCGGCAGACCGGGGCGCAGCTTGGAAATCCGGGGCAGCGCATCAAGGCCGTTGCCGTCGGGCATGATCACGTCGCTGATCACCAGATCGCCCTTCCCCTCCTCGACCCAGCGCATGAGAGTCATGAGCGATGAGGTCGCATGGACCTTGCAACCCGCGCGGGTCAGGGCCTGGGTCAGCACGGTGCGGATCGTGCGGTCGTCATCGGCGACAAGGATGGTGCCATCCATCTAGCTGGACTCCTTCTTCTCGCGCGGTGCCATGGGCAGCGACACGCGGAACACGGTGCGACCGGGGGCGGAATCAACCGAGATCCAGCCCTCATGGTCGGTGATGATCTTCGAGACGAGTGCCAGGCCAAGGCCGGTGCCGTTCTCGCGGCCCGAGACGAAGGGCTCGAAGATCGAGGCGGCGATTTCCGGCTTGATGCCGGGGCCGTCGTCGATAATCTCGACATTGAGCGGCAGCGCCGCCGAGATTCCGTCCTTGCGGCGCAGGCGCAGCGAGAGGTCGTAGAAGGTGCGCAGCCGGATGGTGCCGCCGGTCTTGCAGGCCTCGGCGGCGTTCTTGATCAGGTTGAGGAACACCTGCATCAGCTGGTCGCTGTCGGCGAAGGTGGGCGGCAGCGAAGGGTCGTAATCCTCGGTGATGGTCATGTGGGCGGCAAAGCCCACGAGAGCCGACTTGCGCGCGCGGTCCAGCGCGTCGTGGATGTTGACGGGCTTGCGGTCCGGCGGTCTGAGGTTGCCGAACTGCTCCACCTGCTCCAGCAGTTTCACGATGCGGCGGGTTTCCTCGACGATCAGGTCGGTCATCTCCTGATCTTCGGGCGTGAGGTTCATGCTGAGAAGCTGCGCCGCACCCGAGATGCCGGCGAGCGGGTTCTTGATCTCGTGCGCCAGCATCTCCGCCATGCCGATGGCGGACCGCGCGGCGGTCTTGGCCCCCATCGAGCGGCCCAGACGATCGGCAAGCTCGCGGGGGGAGAGGATCAGCATGACAATGTCGGGGTTGTCGTGCATCGGCGCGAGATGGATGGTGCATTGCACTGGCGGGCGTTCGCCCGTCGTCACGTCGACGTCGTTGATATTCAGGGGTGACTGGTTGGCGCGGACGCGGGTCAGCGCCTCTTCCATCGGCGCCTCGATCGACAGACGGTCAAAGACCGGCTGGCCGCGCAGGGCCCTTTGCGAGGCGTTCAGAAAGGTCTCGGCCGCCGGGTTGACCTCAAGGATCGTCGCGGCCTGGTCGATGAGCAGGGTCGGAAACGGCAGCGAGGCCCAGATGACCCCCGGCACCGGATAGGGCGCGCGGTAGGGGGTCATGCGGCCAGTTCCAGTTCGGCGAAGGCCTGTTCGAGAAGCTGGATGACTTCGGCGGGGTCGGTGGAGGTGAGGATCGCCTCGCGGGCGTGTGGCAGACCCGCCTCCTCCAGATACCAGCCGAGGTGCTTGCGCGCCATGCGCAGGCCAAGCTCGCGACCGTAGAATGTGAGCATGTCGTCATAGTGGTCAAAAATCATCCGGGCGCGGGCGCCACCTTCGGGGATCTTCGGCGCGGGGCTGCCGTAGATCTCATGCGCCACTTCGGCCAGCCGCCAGGGGGCACCCTGCGCGCCGCGACCGATCATCACCCCATCGGCACCGGAGAGGCGGAGCGCCTCACGCGCGGTCGCAGCATCGGTAATGTCGCCATTGGCGATGACGGGGATGGTGACCGCCTCCTTGACCCTCCGGATCGCGGACCAGTCGGCATGGCCCTTGTAGAACTGGCAGCGGGTGCGGCCGTGGATGGTGACCATGCGCACGCCGGCCGCTTCGGCGCGGCGGGCAAGCTCGGGCGCGTTGTGCAGGGTGTCGTCCCAGCCGAGGCGGGTCTTCAGGGTGACGGGGACCTTCACCGCCTTCACGACGGCCTCGATCAGCGTCAGTGCCAGGTCGAGGTCGCGCAGAAGCGCCGAGCCGCAAAGGCCAGTCGTCACCCGCTTCGAGGGGCAGCCCATGTTGATGTCGATGACCTTGGCGCCCTGCCCTTCGACGAACTTCGCGCCTTCGGCCATCCAGTAGGGATCGCGGCCCGCAAGCTGAACGCTTGTCGCCTGTTCGCCGAAGCCAAGCTCGGCCCGGGCGCGGGCCTCGGGCTGGGCGCGGACCACTTCGGCGCTGGCCACCATCTCGCTGACCACCAGCCCCGCGCCAAAGCGGGCGACAAGACGGCGGAACGGCAGGTCGGTGATCCCTGCGAGCGGTGCAAGAAAGACCGGCGGGTCCAGTGTAAGGGGGCCGAGAGCGAGAGACAAAGCCTTGTCCTTGTACAGTTGCTGTCCGTGCTAGCCCGTCCGGGTGATCCGACCAAGGCAGCGCCGGAAGATTATGACTGAAAAACATGCGATGCACAATTTTTAGGCATTCAAGACCCGCAAGCGCCAGATTGTCATGCAGGTCGGGCTGGATTAGGCAGAAGGGAAAGAAGGGGACCGCATGAACACCGCCGTCATCGTCGTCGCCGCCGGACGCGGCAGCCGCATGGGCGGCGAGGTTCCGAAGCAGTGGCAGTTGCTGGCAGGCAAGCCGGTGCTGGCGCATACGCTTGCGGCCTTCGCGGGGATGCAGGTGGTGCTGGTGATCCACCCGGATGACCGGGCGCGGGCCGAAGCTCTGGGGGTTCCGCTGGTCGAAGGCGGTGCGACGCGGGATGCCTCGGTTCTGGCGGGGCTGCGGGCACTCGAATGGACCGGGGTTCGGAACGTCCTGATCCATGACGGCGCCCGGCCCCTGGTATCCCGCAGCCTGATCGACCGGCTGGTGTCAGCATTGGATAGCCATGCCGGGGCGGCCCCGGGTCTTGCCGTGACCGACGCCTTGTGGCGCGGCGAAACCGGGTTGGTCGCCGGCACGACCGACCGCAGCGGGCTGTACCGGGCGCAGACGCCGCAGGCGTTTCGCTTCGATGCCATCCTTGCCGCACATTTGGCGCATCCGGGCAGGGCGGCGGACGATGTCGAGGTTGCACGGGCGGCGGGGCTTGACGTGGCCATCGTCGAGGGCGAGGAGAGCAACCTGAAACTGACCTTTCCCGGCGACTTTGCCCGGGCCGAGGCGATACTGCGGGGGCGAAACATGGATGTGCGCATGGGCAACGGCTATGACGTCCACGCCTTCTGCGAGGGCGACCATGTCTGGCTGTGCGGGGTGAAGGTGACGCATTCGCGCGGCCTGCTGGGCCATTCCGACGCCGATGTGGGGATGCACGCCCTGACCGACGCGATCTATGGCGCGCTGGCCGAGGGCGATATCGGACGCCACTTTCCGCCCAGCGATCCGCAATGGAAGGGCGCGGCGTCGCGGAACTTCCTTGCCCACGCCATGCGGTTGGCAGCGGACCGAGGCTACCGGCTGGGAAATTGCGACGTGACACTGGTCTGCGAACGCCCGAAGATCGGCCCGCATGCCCTTGCAATGCAAAAGGAACTGGCCCGGATCATGGAGGTGGAGCCGGACCGGGTTTCGGTGAAGGCAACAACCTCCGAGCGGCTGGGCTTCACCGGACGCGAGGAAGGGATCGCGGCAATTGCCACTGCGACGCTGGTGCGGTCATGAGCCGTCTGGTCGCAACCTTCTTCGGCGCGGGGCATCTGCGGCCTGCAAGCGGCACCTGGGCGAGTGCAATCACAGTGGCGCTGGCAGTCGCGGCTTATCAGGCCGGGCTGGCGCTGGCGGTGCCGGTCGGTTTCGCCGTGGCCACGCTTGCGGGCTTCTGGGCCGTGCCGCGCTATCTGGCGGTGACGGGGGGCGAAGACCCCTCGGAAGTGGTGATCGACGAGGTGGCGGGGCAGCTGCTGGCGCTCTCGTTCACGGTCATCCCGCTCTGGCGCCATGGGGTGCCAGACCTCCTCCTTGGCGCATGGCCGGGCTGGGTAATGCCGTTCCTGTTGTTCCGGCTGTTCGACATCTGGAAGCCCTGGCTGGTGGGCCGGACCGACCGGCGCGGCGATGCAGCGGGGGTGATGCTGGACGACCTTTGGGCCGGTCTCTTCGCGGGGATCGTCTCGGTCGTGCTGGCCGGGCTTTATCATGGCGTGGTGCAGCCGTGGCTGGGATAAGCGTCCCTGACCTCCTGGCACGGGCCCGCGACCGGGGCTTGAGGATCGCCACGGCGGAAAGCTGCACCGGGGGGATGGTCGCGGCGGCGCTGACCGATATTGCCGGGTCGTCGGACGTGTTCGAGCGCGGCTTCGTCACCTATTCCAACGCGGCGAAGGTGGAACTTCTGGGCGTCAGGGCCGCAACGCTTGAGGCCCACGGCGCGGTTTCGGAAGAGGTCGCGCAGGAAATGGCCGAAGGCGCGCTGGCGCATTCAGCGGCGGCGCTGGCGGTGTCGATCACCGGGATCGCGGGACCGGGCGGGTCGGAGTTCAAGCCGGAGGGGCGGGTCTGCTTCGGCCTCGCGCGGACGGGGCGCGAAACCACGGTCGAGACGGTGGAGTTCGGCGCGCAGGGACGGGCGAAGGTGCGCACGGCGGCGACGCAGCATGCGCTGGGGCTGCTGATGCAGGCGATGGCCTGATCCACGCTTCGGCGCGGGTTTCAGCAAACCGTGCCGAAATCCGCCTCTTTTGCGGGCAGTTCGAAAATTGCCGCTTTCCCGGGCTGGCGATCCGGCAGATGCCGCTTTTCAGGGCGGCGCGTTCCCGCTTTGTCAGCCGGAAAACTCCGGGGGACCTTCATGAACGCTGCCGACACGGCCTTTATCCTGATTGCGACCGCACTTGTGCTGTTCATGACCCTGCCGGGACTGGCGCTGTTCTACGGCGGGCTGGTCCGTGCAAGGAACGTGCTGTCGGTCTTCATGCACTGCTTCGCCATTGCCTGCCTGATGAGCATCCTGTGGTTCGCCTTCGGCTATTCCATCGCCTTCGGATCGCCGGGCGGCTGGTGGGGCGGCACGGGCAAGGCTCTCCTGTCCGGTGTCACCGCCGACAGCCTGAGTGGCACCCTGCCCGAAGCCCTGTTCTTCGCCTACCAGATGACATTCGCGATCATCACTCCGGCGCTGATCGTGGGCGCTTACGTCGAGCGGATCGGATTCGGCTTCGTCCTCCTCTTCTCGGCGCTCTGGATGCTGGTCGTCTATGCCCCGGTCGCGCACTGGATCTGGGGCGGCGGCATTCTGGCGGACGGTGGCATCTTTGGCGCGACGGGCGTGCGTGACTTTGCCGGCGGGATCGTGGTGCATGAAACGGCGGGCCTTGC
>JAFLCY010000156.1 GCA_017303485.1 Rhodobacterales bacterium | reverse complement strand
AGGACTGCATCATCCGGGCGCATGACTGCGGCACCGACCGGGCGATTACGGCCGAACCGGCGGTGAACGACGGCGAAGTGGTGCAGACCCTGGCCGAGCGCGTTCTGGGCCGCGTGGCCGCCGACGACATCCTGGTTCCGGGCACGGACGAGGTGATCGTGGCACAGGGCGAGCTGATCGACGAACGCCGCGCCGACCTGATCCACGCCAATGGCGTGCAGTCGGCGCGCATCCGTTCGCCGCTGACCTGTGAGGCGGAAGAGGGCGTCTGCGCCATGTGCTATGGTCGCGACCTGGCACGCGGCACGCTGGTCAACATCGGCGAGGCGGTGGGCATCATCGCCGCGCAGTCGATCGGCGAGCCGGGCACCCAGCTGACGATGCGGACCTTCCACATCGGCGGCATCGCCCAGGGCGGCCAGCAGTCGTTCCTGGAAGCCAGCCAGGAAGGCAAGATCGAGTTCCGCAACGCGAACCTTCTGTCCAACGCCAATGGCGAGCAGATCGTGATCGGCCGGAACATGTCGATCGCCATCGTGGACGAGACCGGCAACGAACGGGCTGTCCACAAGCTGACCTACGGCGCCAAGGTCCATGTCAAGGAAGGCCAGGCGGTCAAGCGTGGCACCAAGCTGTTCGAATGGGACCCCTATACCCTGCCGATCATCGCCGAAAAGGCGGGGGTCGCACGGTTCAAGGACCTGATCTCGGGCATCTCGGTGCGCGAAGAGACCGACGAAGCCACCGGCATGACGCAGAAGATCGTCTCTGACTGGCGCTCGGCGCCGAAGGGCGGCGATCTGAAGCCGGAAGTGATCGTCATGGACCCCGCCACGGGCGAACCCGTGCGCGGCGACAATGGCAACCCGATCACCTATCCGATGTCGGTGGACGCCATCCTTTCGGTCGAAGACGGCCAGGACATCCGCCCCGGCGACGTGGTGGCGCGTATCCCGCGCGAAGGTGCCAAGACCAAGGACATCACCGGGGGTCTTCCCCGCGTGGCGGAACTGTTCGAAGCCCGTCGTCCGAAGGATCACGCGATCATCGCGGAAATGGACGGCTATGTCCGCTTCGGCAAGGACTACAAGAACAAGCGCCGCATCACCGTGGAACCGGTCGATGAGACGCTGCAGGCCGTCGAGTACATGATCCCCAAGGGCAAGCACATTCCGGTTCAGGAAGGTGATTTCGTCCAGAAGGGCGACTACATCATGGACGGCAACCCCGCCCCGCATGACATCCTGCGGATCATGGGGATCGAGGCGCTGGCGAACTACATGATCGACGAAGTGCAGGACGTCTACCGCCTGCAGGGCGTGAAGATCAACGACAAGCACATCGAGGTCATCGTCCGTCAGATGCTGCAGAAGTTCGAGATCCTCGACTCGGGCGACACCACGCTGCTGAAGGGCGAACAGGTCGAGAAGATCGAGCTGGACGAAGAGAACCAGAAGGCCGTCAACCGCGGTGGCCGCGAAGCGAAAGCCGAGCCGGTCCTCCTCGGGATCACCAAGGCAAGCTTGCAAACCCGCAGCTTCATCTCGGCGGCCTCGTTCCAGGAGACCACGCGCGTCCTCACCGAAGCCTCGGTGCAGGGCAAGCGGGACAAGCTTCTGGGCCTGAAGGAAAACGTCATCGTCGGCCGCCTGATCCCGGCGGGCACCGGTGGCGCGACCAGCCGCGTCAAGAAGATCGCGGCCGACCGCGACCACACGGTCATCGAAGCGCGCCGGTCGGAGGCTGAAGAGGCCGCCGCCCTCGCCGCTCCGCTGGAAGTGATGGAGACCGAGATCGACACCGATCTGGACACGGGCCTGGTCGACACGATCGAAAGCCGCGACTAAGACCGGCGGCCTTCGGGCAAGACATCAACCCCCGCCAGCCGAAAGGTTGGCGGGGGTTTTCATTTGGGCGCGATCAAGTGCTGACGAAGGATGCCGCGGCTGGCAAACCCGTGCGCGTCACGCGCAACTTCTGGTGAAATCTATGCGTCGCGGCTGTAGAAGATCATCTGCGTTGCTGACAGGCCCGTCAGGATGCGCAGCCGGTAGATGAGGGTGTTCAAGTGCAGCACAGGGCGGCGAAGCGCCCCCGGCAACCGGCGCTGAAACTCGCTGAACTCTGCCGGTCGCCGCGAAACGAGAGAAAATCCACGGGATTTCATTGCTTTGTCCAAAGCACCCATGTTGAAGCGAAGCACCCAGAGGCGCTCGTCTCCAAGCTGGTACCAGTTGCCGGAGCCCAGTTTGGTTTCCACGAGTTCGGCAAAGGGCCGCCTCAGCAATTTTCGCAGAAGTTTCTCGAAGCGGTAATCGAACGAACGGTCATTCATCACCTGCAAGGTCAGCCGACCGCCCGGGGCGACCAGTGAAGCCAAACCATCGAGGGCCGCCTCGGTGTCCGGCACATGGATGACTACTCCCCACGAGAAGACAGCGCCGAACTGTTCTCCGAGATCGGGTTTCGTCAGGTCACCCTGACGAAATTCGATGCGATCTTCCAGACTGGCCGCCTTTGCGCGACTTGCGGCATGCCGCAGCATGGTCGAGGACAGATCCATAGCCGTGACTTTGCAGCCATAGGCGGCAGCGCGAATTGAATGAACGCCCGGACCGCAGCCCGCGTCCAGAACACGGTCTCCGGACGAAAGCCCCATTTCCTTCAGCATCTGCGGAATGGCGGCGTCGTAGTACTTGATTGCGATCGGGTGATAGTAATCGTCATCCCACGTCTTTACGGTGCCCTCCTGGTTGAAGACCGCCGCTTCGGTTCCTGGTACAGCGTTGCTGTCGTTGCTCATATCGGGGCCTGGAACATCCAAAATTCTGCACAAAACAAGGCCATCTTACGGGGCCTGCCATGTGAAGCAACACTTTGATTTGCATTCGCAACTGGCCCTCGGTTCGCGGCTTGATCACGAGGGCGTCGCGCAACCGCGAGCTTGCAGTCGGGCCATCTGTCGCCGAAAAACAGCCTGAGGTCGCTGGCCACGGTCGTTCTACCAGTCCCGTGGGTCAATCCCCAAGAAAATCCGGGAACGTCAAAGCCCCTGGAAAGTTCTAGATATCTGCCGGGTTGCGAAATGTGACTATCCGGTTGAAGCCAACCCCAACCAGTTGATCGTGAACGCTTCGACATCCTGCACGCGTGTGGCCACTTCCCCATCCGCTCCCTGCCTGATACCGAAGACCGGACAGCGAAGGACCGCAAATTGCCCCCCTCCGAAAACCTCCGCGGCATCCTATTCATGTGCGCCTCGATGGCGGCCTTCACGATCAACGACACGTTCATGAAGTCGGTCACCCAGACCCTGCCGCTCTACCAGACCATCGGCCTGCGCGGGGTGATCGCGGTCGTGGGCCTTACCATCCTCGCGCTGGCCACCGGGGCCTTCCGGTTCCGTCCGAACCGCCGCGATGCAGGTCTGATCCTGCTGCGTTCACTTGCGGATGTGGCCGCGACGATCACATTCCTGACCGCGCTTCTCCACATGCCGCTGGCGAACCTGTCCGCCATCCTCCAGTCCCTGCCGCTTCTCATCACCCTCGGTGCGGCGCTGGTCTACGGCGACCGGATCGGCTGGCGGCGGATGACGGCGATCCTCGTCGGCCTGATCGGCGTCCTGATCATCATCCGCCCGGGGACCGAGGGCTTCGACCGCTGGTCCCTCCTCGGTCTCGCCTCGGTCGCCTGCGTGGTGGTCCGTGATCTCTCAGTCCGGCCGCTGCAGGGGCAGGTTCC
The DNA here is from genome assembly GCA_017303485.1 of Rhodobacterales bacterium. GTDB lineage: Bacteria > Pseudomonadota > Alphaproteobacteria > Rhodobacterales > Rhodobacteraceae > Tabrizicola. The sequence goes on along the minus strand of JAFLCY010000156.1, from coordinate 3,954 downwards.
CTCGACGCTCGTCGCCCTTGGCGCGGCTGTCGCCGTCACTCTCATGGGCTGGACCGGCGCTGCCTTTCAGGGCTGGCAGACCCCGACCCCCTGGGAGACCGCAAGGATCCTCGGCGCCGGGCTGTTCCTGATCGTCGGCTACCTCACCTCGGTCAGCGCCATGCGGCACGGTGACATCGGACTGGTCGCCCCGTTCCGCTATACGTCCCTGCTCTGGGCCATCGTCCTGGGCTTCCTTGTCTTCGGCAACCTGCCAGACGGCTGGACCCTGATCGGTGCCGCCATCGTGGTCGCCGCCGGCCTCTTCACCCTCTGGCGCGAACGCACCCTCCGGCGTCAGAAGGCCTGACCGGCGGGGCAGGGGGGCGATGTTGACACCCCCCCTGATTCCTCCTATACGCCCGCCATCCCGAACTCCGGTCGCGACTGAAAAGTTGTGATTGGGGCAAGGGCTCAGAGCGCTTGAAGTGGTCATGATCCGGGCCGAAAACGCCCCGATCCTCTGGAAGTCCACCGCGTCATCCCTGTGAAGGGGATGGGTGCGGTGTTCGTGTTTTGCGATTCGCGCAAGGCACGTCGAGAAGCAGCGCCGGGAGAGGCACCCCGGCGAGTATCGAAACGAGGAACGTGAATGCCGACGATTCAACAGCTGATCCGGAAACCCCGGGAAGCCGTAGTGCGGAAGTCCAAGTCGCAGCACCTGGAATCCTGCCCGCAAAAGCGTGGGGTTTGCACCCGCGTCTACACCACCACCCCGAAGAAGCCGAACTCGGCCATGCGGAAAGTCGCCAAGGTGCGCCTGACCAACGGCTTTGAGGTCATCTCCTACATCCCCGGCGAAAAGCACAACCTTCAGGAACACTCCGTCGTCCTGATCCGTGGCGGCCGGGTAAAGGACCTTCCGGGTGTGCGTTACCACATCCTCCGCGGCGTTCTGGACACCCAGGGCGTGAAAGAGCGTCGTCAGCGTCGTTCGAAATACGGCGCCAAGCGTCCGAAGTGAGGAGATAGAACATGTCCCGTCGTCACGCCGCCGAAAAGCGCGAAATCCTGCCCGATGCCAAGTATGGCGACCGGGTGGTCACCAAGTTCATGAACAACCTGATGCTCGACGGCAAGAAGTCGGTCGCCGAGTCGATCGTCTACGGCGCACTTGACCGCGTCCAGACCCGCCTGAAGCGCCCCGCTGTCGAAGCCTTCCACGAAGCGCTCGACAACGTGAAGCCCTCGGTCGAAGTCCGCTCGCGCCGCGTCGGCGGTGCGACCTACCAGGTCCCCGTCGAAGTCCGCACCGAACGCCGTGAGGCGCTGGCGATCCGCTGGCTGATCATCGCTGCCCGCAAGCGCAACGAGAACACCATGGAAGAGCGTCTGGCCGCCGAACTGTCGGACGCCGTGCAGAACCGCGGCACCGCCGTGAAGAAGCGCGAAGACACCCACAAGATGGCCGACGCGAACAAAGCGTTCAGCCACTATCGTTGGTGAGGTAGATCATGGCACGCGATTATCCGCTCGACCGCTACCGCAACTTCGGCATCATTGCCCACATCGACGCGGGCAAGACCACCACGTCCGAGCGTATCCTTTACTACACTGGCAAGTCCCACAAGATCGGCGAAGTCCATGACGGCGCCGCCACGATGGACTGGATGGAGCAGGAACAGGAACGCGGCATCACCATCACTTCGGCTGCCACGACCACGTTCTGGAACCGGCAGATCGATGCTGGCGCCGACAGCTCGGACAAGTCGAAGAAGTTCCGCTTCAACATCATCGACACCCCCGGCCACGTCGACTTCACCATCGAAGTCGAGCGTTCGCTGGCCGTGCTTGACGGGGCTGTCGTGCTTCTCGACGGCAACGCCGGTGTGGAACCGCAGACCGAAACCGTGTGGCGTCAGGCTGACCGCTACAAGGTTCCGCGCATCGTCTTCGTCAACAAGATGGACAAGACCGGCGCCGACTTCTTCAAATGCGTCCGCATGATCAAGGACCGGACCGGCGCCAATGCCGTTCCCGTCGTCCTGCCGATCGGCGCGGAAGACAAGCTGGAAGGCATCATCGACCTCGTGACCATGGAAGAATGGGTCTACGAAGGCGAAGACCTGGGCGCCTCTTGGGCCCGGAAGCCGATCCGCGAAAGCCTCAAGGCCGAGGCCGACGAGTGGCGCATGAACCTGGTGGAAACCGCCGTGGGTCAGGACGACGCCGCGATGGAAGCCTACCTGGAAGGCAATGAGCCCTCGCCTGAAACCCTGCGCGGCCTGATCCGCAAGGCGACCCTCGCGATCGACTTCATCCCGGTGATGGCCGGCTCGTCGTTCAAGAACAAGGGCGTGCAGCCCCTCCTGAACGCCGTGATCGACTATCTGCCCTCGCCGCTGGACGTGCCGCCCTACATGGGCTTTGCGCCGGGCGACGAGACGGAAACCCGTGACATCGCCCGTTCGGCCGATGACAACCAGCCCTTCTCGGGTCTGGCGTTCAAGATCATGAACGACCCCTTCGTCGGCTCCCTGACCTTCACCCGGATCTATTCGGGCAAGCTGGCCAAGGGCGACGCGATGATGAACTCGACCAAGCAGCGCCGTGAGCGCGTTGGCCGGATGATGATGATGCACGCCATCGAGCGTGAGGAAATCACCGAAGCCTTCGCCGGCGACATCATCGCGCTTGGCGGTCTGAAGGAAACCACCACCGGCGACACCCTGTGCGACCCGGCGGCCCCCGTCGTTCTGGAAACCATGACCTTCCCGGTCCCGGTGATCGAGATCGCGGTGGAACCGAAGACCAAGGCCGACCAGGAAAAGATGGGCATCGCTCTGGCCCGTCTGGCTGCCGAAGACCCGTCCTTCCGCGTGGAAACTGACCTCGAAAGCGGCCAGACCATCATGAAGGGCATGGGCGAACTTCACCTCGACATCCTCGTCGACCGCATGCGTCGCGAGTTCAAGGTCGAGGCGAACATCGGTGCCCCGCAGGTGGCCTACCGCGAGACGATCTCCCGCGAGCATGAGATCGACTACACGCACAAGAAGCAGACCGGCGGTACCGGCCAGTTCGCGCGCGTGAAGCTGATCATCTCGCCGACCGAGCCGGGCGAAGGCTATTCGTTCGAATCGAAGATCGTCGGTGGTGCGGTGCCGAAGGAATACATCCCCGGCGTCGAGAAGGGCATCAAGTCGGTCATGGACTCGGGTCCGCTGGCGGGCTTCCCGGTCATCGACTTCAAGGTCCAGCTGGTTGACGGCGCGTTCCACGACGTCGACTCCTCGGTCCTGGCGTTTGAAATCGCGTCCCGTGCGGCAATGCGTGAAGGCCTGAAGAAGGCTGGCGCGAAGCTCTTGGAACCGATCATGAAAGTCGAAGTGGTGACCCCGGAAGAATACACCGGTGGCGTCATCGGCGACCTGACCTCGCGTCGGGGCATGATCAACGGCCAGGACAGCCGCGGCAACGCGAACGTCATCGCCGCGATGGTGCCGCTGGCGAACATGTTCGGCTACATCAACCAACTGCGTTCCATGACCTCGGGCCGCGCCGTGTTCTCGATGGAGTTCGACCATTACGACACGGTTCCGGAAAACCTGAGCCAGGAGATCCAGAAAAAATACGCCTAGTCCCCGGCAGACCGGCGGCTGGGGCGTATATCTGGACCAGAATGAGAGAAAGCCGAAGCCAAGGCCGAGTTACTTGACCTTGGTTCCCAAAACGCCCGATGGGGCAGAACGCGAATAGACGGTGTGGCGGGGATAACCCCGCCCTACCAGCCCGTAGGGTGGGGGTCGACCCCACCGCCACCGACAACCGAATGAGGAGAAGCCATCATGGCGAAGGCAAAGTTTGAACGGAACAAACCGCACGTGAACATCGGGACCATTGGTCACGTTGACCATGGCAAGACGACGCTGACGGCGGCGATCACGAAGTACTACGGCGAATTCCGCGCCTATG
>JAFLCY010000155.1 GCA_017303485.1 Rhodobacterales bacterium | reverse complement strand
GACCGAGTCACCGGCCGAGCGCAGGAGGGCGAGGCGCAGGCCGCCCGTTGGCGTGCAGAGGAACTCGGCCTCTTTCTCGTTCAGCCGCAGGATCCGGTAGTCCTCGGGGTTGGCGCGCGGGTTCGGATAGAGAAGTTGGGTCACCACGCTTTCCGCGATGATCTGGCCAACCTTGACCCGGGTCAGATGGGTCGGAGTCTGGGTCAGCATCATCACCACGGCGTTCTTCTTCCGCATGGTGACGAGCCAGTCATGCAGGCGCTTCTCGAAGATCGGATCGTCGAGCATCTTCCAGGCTTCATCGATGACGATGAGCGTGGGCCGACGATCCTCGATCACCCGCTCGATGCGACGGAAGAGATAGGCCAGCAGCGCCGAGCGTTCGGTCCCGAGATCGAGGATCTCCGACATGTCGATGCCGACCACATCCTCGGAAAGGCTGATCTGGGATGTGGCCCCGGGCCCAAAGAGCCAGCCATGTCGACCCCCTTGCCCCCATTCCCGGACCCGGCCCACCAGATCGCCTTCATCGTCTGTCGAGGCGACGAGGGTTGCGAGCCCATCGAAGGTCCGGAGCCGCGGATCGGCTGACACGATCTGACGCACTGCGGCGTTGAGGCTGACGGTTTGCGCCGTCTCGAGGGGCCGCGATCCTGCGAGGATGTCACCGAGCCAGTCGGTGAGCCAGGCCGCTCCACGCTCATCGGTCTCGGTCTGGAACGGGTTGAGGCCTGTCGCCTCGCCGATCCGGATTGCGGAATAGCTTCCGCCAAGGGCCCTCACGGCCATCTCAAGGCCCCTGTCCTTGTCAATGACGAGGATACGGGCATGCACCCGCCGCGCCTGTGCCATCAGGAATGCCGTGCCGAGAGTCTTGCCGGACCCGGTCCGACCCAGAACCAGCGTGTGTCCGGCGCTCGGCTCGGCACCGCGCTCGCCCTTGTCGTGGAAATTGAAGCGGTAGAGGCTTGAGGTGACCGTCGGCAGCGCCGTGATCGTCTCGCCCCAGGGCGACTGCACCTTGGGACGACCTTCCGTAACCCGGTGCAGCGCCGCGAGATGCGCGAAGTTCTGGGCCGACAGAAGTGCCGTGCGGGGACGGTAGGCCCAGTTGCCCGGGGCTTGCGCAAACCAGGCCGCGCGGGCCGCGAAGCTCTCGCGCACCAAGGTCGCTCCACAATCCTGTCCTGCGCGCCAGACTTCGGAGGCAGCCTCTTCCAGCTGTTCCTGGGTCTCGGCCGTGACCATGACGGTCAGGTGGTGTTTGCCGAAGACCTGTCGGCCCGAGGCGACATTGTCTGCGGCCTCGTAAAGCTCCTGACGCAGAGTTTCCGCGGCATCCTCGGAGGCACGCATCTGGCGCGCCGTGCGCTTGATGCGCTCTTCGATCTCGTTGTTGCGGGCGGGCGTGAAGCTGTTGGTGATGACGATGTCGTAGGGCAGTTCCAGCGCATCGAGCATCCGCGCCCAGGTGCGGGCCGGATAGGATTTCACGCCGAAGATCGTCCCGAAGCGCTGCCCGGCACCGGTATCGATTTCCACCCGCTTGCCAGCAAACGTCATCTGCGACGATGCTATAGCCTCACTCAGAAACTGGCCGCGCATGGGCAGGACCTTGGCCATCGGCTGTCCGAGGAGGACGCCCAGGAGACCGAGCCATTCCCCGGAGGAAACGGTCAGCCGCCGGAAGCCCAGACCCTGGCAAGCTCCGGCCAAAAGCCCCATCGCTTCATTCAGGCGTTCGATCCGCTGACCGAGATCGCCTGTGAAGGCCGCCTTGAAAAGTGCACCTATAAGGGGGGCACGTTTCAGCGCCGTGGGGCGCAGGATGAGGGACACCACCAGCACCCGCCGCTTCAGCGTGCGTGCGCGAAGATGCCCTTGCCAGCGGGTATCGACCATGGCCGCGAATTCGGCCCCAGTGCCCTCACCATCGAAGGGCTTCAGCTGGGGTGCGTCCGGCAGGGTCAGCTTGGAGACATGGAACCCGAAGCCTTCGCCCAACTGGCCGATCAGCCGCGCAAGCGAAGTGGTCGCGAGCGAGAGGTCCCCCTCTTCCGTCGTGAAACTGTCCTGTCCCTCGACCACCGCCGAGGCGATCAGATCACCCTGACGGGTCAGGATCAGGTTGTCCGCAGGCGCGGAGAGCCAGGGCAAGTGCCGGGCGAGGGTCTCGGCTGCGAGATCCTCAGACCGCAAGACAGATCGAAGCGCGGGAGTTGCCGGGAAGAGGGACTTCAGGTCAGCTGACATGGCGATCTCCGCCAAAGGCCGACTTGCCTCGCGTGCGCGGGGTCCGGGAAAAGACCACCGCGACCGTCTCGAAGAGGTTTGGGTTGCGGTCTGCCACGAACCACAGGACCGGATAGCCGACGACCCCGATCAGCAGGAACCGCCAGTCGTTGGCGCCCACGAAGGGAATGACCGAGCCCAGCATCAGGCTCACGAAATAGCCGATGGGCAGGCCGAAGATCTTCGGCGGCCTGGTAAGGCCGAGAAACAGGGGCGCGTCATGCATGGGGAACATCCGGGGGATCGGCCATGCCGGGTGTGCGAGGCCACCTGGCATGTCGCCTATCCCGCCTCAGGGGGCAGCAAAGCCGTCGATTATGGTCGCGGCCGAGAAGACGAGGACCACGCCGAAGAAGATGGCCAGGAAGAGGGGCCAGTTCAGGCGGCCGGTGAACATCATGTAGCCCGCAGCCACGACGGCGAGGATGGCGATCAGCCGTCCGATCGGGCCGGTCAGAGCATCAACTACGGTCTGAAGCATGTTTTCCAGCGGGTCGAGGTTCTGCGCGAGAGCGGGCTCCGCGAGGATTGCCGCGAAAGGCAGCGCCAGCAAAAGGGTATGCAAAGCCAGGCGCGGCAATCGCGCGCCAAAAAAGGTCCTAAACATGTGAGGGAGTTACTCCGAACTGAGGGTTGCGTTGGTCAGCCGCAGAACCTTGGCCACATGGCCCTCGGTTTCGGCATAAGGGGGAATGCCGCCATAGTCGCGGACCGCTTCGGGCCCCGCGTTGTAGGCGGCAAGCGCAAGATCGGCGGTGCCGAAGTCCTCGAGCTGGGCGAGGAGATAGCGGGCTGAGCCGTGGAGGTTCTCTTCCGGATCATGGGGATCGACACCGAGGAGATCGGCGGTACCGGGCATCAGCTGACCGAGGCCGATGGCACCGACCGATGAGCGCGCATCCGGATTGAAGGCGGATTCCACTGCGATGTTTGCCCGAAAGAGCGCAAGCCATTCCGTCCCGGAGAGACCGGCCGCTTTCAGCGCCGGATGGCGGAGGTAGTCGTCGCCGACGTCGAGTACGAGATCCTCGATTTCGGCTGTGCCACGCGGACCCCTACCCTTCGGGGTCGCGACATAGGACGCAAGCACAAGGAGACCGTCGCCAGCTGCATCGGTCTCAACACCATCTGCGAACTCGGCGCCGTTCAGATCGCCGCGCTTGGGAAGCGCTTTGCCAAAATCAAGAACGCTGGCTCGAACCCGCAGGTCCTCTATCCCTGCCCCAAGGTCGATGACCTCGGCTACGGCACCTTGTGCGGCAATGAGCCAAAGCGCCAGCCCGCCACAGAGGGTCAGATCAGGGAATGGGCTCCACCGCTGCGTCATGGGTCCAGGTTGCCTTTTCGCCCTTCTTCAAAGGAACGGGGACCGTGGTCAGACCCAACTCGACCGCGAAGGAGATCAGACCGGTGACGGTCTTGAATTCCCGGGGTTCGAGCCCGCGCGAGATCACCAGAAGGGCTGTCTGGTCGCCAAGGCGCAACTGGATGCGCCAGGTGCCTTGCCAGACATTGAGAACCTTCTTTGCGTCCTCGACACAGAGGGCTTCGACGATGCCGCCTTCGGTCAGGGCCTCCTTAAGTCCGGCCTGCAAGATCACCGGGGTCAAGTTCCTCATTGGTTGGCACCTTCCGAAAGCAACACGCTCTCGGCAGAACATAGTGCATGTTGCGCTGATGAGAAACATGTCGTCGCACAACATGGCGCTCACCTAGCGGTAGAATTCTGTTGCGTCAATAGCGGTGTTTTGCAATTCATGCACATGTTTTGAAACCCCGGACTGCGCATGCCCCTTCTCCGCTCCAGACGCGCTTGCCTCGCCGCCGCCGCCCTGTTCCCGATGTCTGTCTGCGATGTCGCTCAGGGTGCGACGGCGTTGGACTGCCTGCCGCCGGTCCCGCCTGCACCGGTGACCGATGCTGCCACGCGTGCCGAGTATCGTAACGAGATCGGGCAGGAGTTCACGGCTTACTTCGATGAGGCACAGGCCTATCTGCGCTGTCTCGATGCTGCGCGTGCGAAAGTGTCCGAAGAGATCAACCGCGCGATCAAGGACTACCAGGCGCTCGGCGCCGAGCCCGACGGTTGACCTCCCCAAATCAAGCCTCCCTGCTCCTTCCCTTCAGGCTCTTTCACAAGGAAACCAGTAATGAACTCTCTACGAGCCGCGGCCGCCGTCGCAGCGACCGCAGTCTCCCTATCGTTTGCGGCGCCGGTTGCCGCCTATCCCGTCGATTGTGCAATCCTTCTCTGCCTTGCAGGCGGCTGGCCGGCTTCAGCGGAATGTGCCCACGCCCGTGCTGTCTTCATCGCTCGGATCACGCCTTGGCCGGTCGAGCCGCCGCTGCAGATCTGGAACTGCCCGATGCGGGCGTCTTTGGACCGCGAGAAAGCCCCCATGGAGCGGCTGTTCGAGATCGCGCTGCGTGAGGGAGGAGAGCAACTTCACGAGTCCTGGGGCGAGAGCCCTGCCGAGCTTTATCTGGTCCAAGACCGGGCGGACGTCGACATTTCCGATCCGGCCTACGACTTCGTGCGCTCGATCCATGTGTTCCAGATCGAATACCGGCGACATCGCAACAAGGACGGTGACTGCAACACCTGGTCGACAATCCGCGAGGGGACCTACGGCGAACAGGGTGACTTCGCCTGGGCGCGGTCCGCGCCGGCCCGGGTTCCGTCGGCTTCAGCGTTCCGCCCGGGGACTAGCTGTTCTGACTATTGGTTCCGCGGCGTCTTCGTCGACTGGACCGACTACGAGGGCACCTACGGCTTCGAGGAGGTGCGCTACTGATGACCTGACCTTTGGCCTAGCCACGACACGATCGAAAGACTGAGACCCCCAGAAACAGAAACGACGCCAGACCATAGGCCCGACGCCGCACTGATTTCCTCGTGGTAGTGGGAATCTAGCGCGAGCTTTGGACCCGTTCAACCGGCAAATGCCTTTGCCGGAACGAATTTTAGCACCTTGCAGTCTGGTGTCGTCCCAAGACGGAACGACACATCATGGAACTCACGACCGGCGCCATTCTGCGCCGCATCACCGAAACGCCGCTCTCCACAGCGGCGCACAAGCTCGCGACGATCATCCTCGACGGCATCGCCTGGAAGGACGGTTACAACGGGCTCGAGCGCGGGACGGCGGCGTTCACACTGGCGCATCTTGCCGAGAAAATGGGAGTTTCGCGGCAGCATCTGACGGCGCTACTGGTCGAGCTCGCTGCGTCAAGCCTGGCACTTGCCCGGTGGAAGCCGAATGGCAAGTTCGCGCCTTGGCTGTTCAGGTTCGGGGGACAAGAGGATACCGATGCGTCGCCAGATGTCGTGTCAGCCTCAGGCGACACATCACTATCTAGAGAGTCTAAGAACAAAACTTACTTTGTGGGAAGAATTGAGATCGCCGCGGGAACCAACGTCTATCGCACACCTTGGGCCGAGCTGATCAAAGCCGCGAAGGAATCGCTCGCCTGCTGGAACGTCGACACGCAGGTCATCTGGGAGCGCTTCCTTGCCTTCAACAGGGCGCGTGGAAATGTACGCGTTCCTGCTGGATACTTGCTCGGCTTCATGCGCCGCTGGCGGACCCACCCATCAAGTACGGCTCCAACATCTTCATCAGCGCCGGAACCGCAGCGCAAAGCAGAGCCCACGATGCAAGAGCTTCATGACCAGATACGGGCTGCCCCAAGTTCCAATCGGCAGTTTCATGCGTCGGATCTCTGCAGGCTGATTGGGCAGGCTGCCTATGAGGCTCGAGTCGTCGATACTGTCCAGCAGTTTGGATGCCCTAGGTTCGCTGCAGCCCTCGCAGTGCATGGACAGGCAGTGTTGGCAGGAGAGATATCAAAATGACGCTCGATCGTGGCCAAGGTCGCAGCTCCGCGAGCGTGATCAGAAGGCAAGACCGCAAAGAACGCGCCGGTTTCTTCATGGAGAGGTGTCGACTGAAGATGAAAGTCGTGTGCCACCGAGGCGAATATACCGGCCGAAAACATCAATGCGTTTCAACAAACGCTGTTGTGAAAGCCGCGAATGACTTTTCAAGAGTAAACTCGAAACTTCAGGCGACCTGTTCTCGTGAGAGCCATGCTGCCAGCCCCGTTGACAGTCACTGTCATGCGCTTCTTCAGCGCTACAACCCCACGATAGAACCTTTGATCTCCTTTCGTTCATCCCGAGCTAGCCCGCGCCCCTTTATGAGCGCATAGACTGCCGGGATCACGACCAGCGTCAAGATCGTCGAAGACACCATGCCGCCGATCATCGGCACTGCGATGCGGCTCATCACTTCGGACCCGGTGCCGTGTGCCCAGAGGATCGGCATCAGGCCCGCCATGATGGCCACCACCGTCATCATCTTGGGCCGGACCCGTTCCACCGCTCCGACCATGATCGCGGCGTCCAGATCGGTACGGGTGAAGGAGCGGCCCGAGCTGACGACGTCGGCCCTGCGTTCGGCGAGGGCATGGTCGAGGTAGATCAGCATGATCACCCCGGTTTCTGCCGCGACACCGGCCAGTGCGATGAACCCGACGGCCACCGCGACAGACGTGTTGAATCCCATCCACCACATCAGCCACACGCCACCCACCAACGCGAAGGGCAGCGACAGCATGACAATCAGCGTTTCGGTCAGGCGGCGAAAGTTCAGGAACAAGAGTAGGAAGATCACCGCCAGAGTGATTGGCACCACGATGGCCAACCGCGCCTTGGCACGTTCGAGGTATTCGAACTGTCCGCTCCAGCCCAGCGAATAGCCCGGTGGCAGGGTGACCTCGCCCGCCACAGCCGCCTGCGCCTCGGCGACATAGCCGCCCAGATCGCGTCCGGCGATGTCGACGAAGATATAGACCGCAAGCTGGCCGTTCTCGGTGCGGATCGATGTAGCCCCGCGCGTGCGTTCCACCTTTGCCACCTCGCCCAGGGGCACGGTGCCGCCACCGGGCAGAGCGACCTGCACCTCTTGGGCGATGGCATCGGGGTCTTGCCGCAGCGCCGCCGGATAGCGCAGTGCCACGTTGTAGCGCTCGCGCCCCTCCACGGTCTGGGTGATCGCCTCGGCCCCCAGCGCCATGGCGATGACTTCCTGCACATCCCGGATGGACAGGCCGTAGCGCGCCATCCTTTCCCGGTCGGGCACGATATCGAGATAATAGCCGCCGATCACCCGTTCGGCATAGGCGCTACTGGTGCCAGGAACGTTGCGCAGAACCGATTCGACCTGCCGTGCGATTGCCTCCATCTCGGTCAGATCGGTGCCGAAGATCTTGACCCCGACAGGGGTGCGGATGCCGGTCGCCAGCATGTCGATCCGGGCGCGGATCGGCTGGGTCCAGGCGTTCGACACGCCGGGAAATTGCAGGGCGGCGTCCATCTCGGCGCGCAAACTGTCCATCGTCACGCCGGGGC
>JAFLCY010000154.1 GCA_017303485.1 Rhodobacterales bacterium | reverse complement strand
TCAACCCAAAGCCGAACCGGATGAAGGCCGACTGCGCCGCCGGAAGCTCGGTCCCGAGATACCGGACGATCCCGTTCACCCCCACAAAGGACAGCCCCGCCCCCACCATCCAGAGCGCGCCCTCCAGGGGCCGCCCAAGGTCGCTCGCCTGCACCACACTCATGCTCTCAGGCCCCGGCCTCCGCCCGGAACTCCTCCAGCCGCCGCTTCTGCCGCCCCCCGGCATCGAAGTTTTCCGGCGCCAGCCAGCCATCATAGGCCCGCCGCAACGCAGGCCACTCCTTGTCGATCATCGAGAACCAGGCCGTGTCCCGGTTCAGCCCCTTCACCACCAGATGCTGCCGGAACACCCCTTCCGCCGTGAAGCCGAACCGCGCCGCCGCCTTCTTCGACGGCAGGTTGTCGTCGTTGCACTTCCACTCGAAGCGCCGGTAGCCCAGATCGTCGAACACATGCTTCGCGAAGAGATACAGCGCCTCGGTCGCCGCCGGCTTCTGCGAGACAAGCGGCCCCCAGTAGATGTTGCCGATCTCGATCACCCCGTTCGCGGCGTCGATCCGCATCAGCGTCTGCCGCCCGGCGACCCGACCCGAGGCCTTGTCGATCACCGCATAGAACAGCGGGTCCTCGCTCGCCGCAACCTTTTCGACCCAGGCGCGGAACCCGTCCCGATCCGCCGGAGGAGCCTCATACAGCCAGCGAAACTTCTGCTCCGCCTCCGCCGTGTCCGAGGCGACGAACAACCCCTCCGCATGCCGCCCCGCGTCCAGCCGCTCCAGCCGCGCATAGCGCCCCTCGATCACCCCAGCCGAAGGCCGCTCCCGCGCCGTCCAGTGCCGCATGTCCTCTGCCATCGTCCGTCCCTCCGGTGCCGCCTGCCCTACCTAGCCACGCGCATTCCCCCGAACTTAGCGCCACCAGCCCCGCTCCTCTAGGTCCAGCTCACCCCCCGAACGCGAGCCCCGCCGCGATCGCCCACATCGTCAGCCCCACCCCGACCTCCAGCCAGACCCAGGCAGCAGGCCGCGCGAAGACCGGAGCCAGAAGCCGCGCCCCGAAGCCCAGCGCGGTGAAGAAGCTCAAGCTGCCACAGGCCGCCGCCACCCCGAAGGCCAGCTGATACGGGGCATATTGCGCCGAAATCGAGCCGATCAGCACCACCGTATCCAGATAGACATGCGGGTTGGCCCAGGTCAGCAGCAGGCAGGCCGCCAGCACCTTGCCCAAGGGCGCGGTCCCGGCTTCGGAGGGCTGCAACGCCTCCCCGCCCTTCAGCGCCGCCCGGAATCGCAAGGCCCCGTAGACCGCCAGGAACACCACCCCCAGCCAGCGCATCGCCTCGCCGAACCACGGCACCGCCGCGCTCAGACTGCCGAACCCCGCCACCCCGGCCCCGATCAGCGCCGCATCCGACAGCGCGCAGACCGCCACCACCGCCGCCACATGCTCGCGCCGCAGCCCCTGCCGCAGGACGAAGGCGTTCTGCGCCCCGATCGCCAGGATCAGGCTCACCGCCACCAGATAGCCGTTCACAACCGCTTCAAACATGGGACAGGCCCTCCAATGTGGCAAGTGCATCGAACCGCCGGTCCCATTGCACGAACAGATGATCGTGATGCACCCCGGCGATCACGTTGCAGCTAATCCCCTCGCGGCCCAGCGCCGTCGCGAAGGCTGCCGTCAGCCCGACAGCGGCAAGGTCACTGTGAACCGTCAGGCTGATCCGCGCCCAGGGCTCTCCTTCGCCCAGAACCGCCAGCGGGGCCACGACCGTCATCCCCTCCGCCTCGGCCACCGTGGCGAAGGGCTGGAAGGGCAGCGCCCCCGCCATCACAACAAACCCATAGGGCTCGGGAAACAGGACCGGCTCCATCGTCCTCAACAGCACCGCAAGATCCATCTCAGCCATCGTCGCCTCCGTTTGGACTTGACCTATGCCGCCCCTCGCGCAAACTCCAGTTAATCTTCCTGACACCGATTAAGTTCTGCTAATGCTTGACCCCGCCCAACTCGCCGCCCTCGCCGCCGTCCACCGCCGTGGCGCCTTCGACCTGGCCGCCGCCGACCTCCATGTCACCGCCTCTGCGATCAGCCAGCGGATCAAGGCGCTGGAAGAGATGACCGGCGCGCTCCTGATCCGCCGGGGCAGCCCCTGCACCGCCACCGAGACCGGCCTCCGCCTGATCCGCCACCATGACGAGATCACACTTCTCGAACGCACCCTCGCCGAGGACCTGCCCGGCCTCGCTCCCGGCCCCACGACCCTCCGCATCGCGGTCAACGCCGACAGCCTGGCCACCTGGATCATCCCCGCCCTCGCCGCCACCGAGGGCTTCCTCTTCGACCTCGTGATCGACGATCAGGACGTCAGCCAGGACTGGCTTCGCCGCGGCGAAGTCGTCGCGGCCATCACCTCACACCCCGGCCCACTGCAGGGCTGCGACACCTACCCGCTCGGCAGCCTGCGCTACCGCGCCACCGCCTCGCCTGCCTACATTTCCCGCTGGTTTCCGCAAGGCGTCACCGCCGGGGCGCTTGCCAAGGCCCCCGCGCTCACCTTCTCCGACAAGGACCGGCTGCAAACCCGCTGGGCCAATGCACGCGGCCTCTCCCGCCCCGTGCTGCCGACGCATCGCATCGCCTCGTCACAAGCCTTCGTCGATGCCTGCCTTGCCGGTCTGGCCTGGGGCATGAACCCCGAAACCCTCATCGCCCCCCACCTCGCTGCCGGCACCCTTGTCGAGCTTCTGCCCGACACCTCCCTCGACGTGGCGCTTTTCTGGCAGTTCACCCGCCTTGCCGCCCCGGCGCTGCAGCCGGTGACCAGGGCGATCCGGCAGACCGCCAGCGCGATGCTGGTATAGAAATGCAAACGGGGGCGGCCGCAGCCACCCCCGTCGCCCGACCCCGAAGGGACGGAAAGGCTTACGCCAGAGCCAGGTTCACAGCCGATTCCCGGCCGTTGCGGTCCTGCTCGATGTCATAGGTCACCGCCTGCCCATCGGGCAGCGAGCGGATGCCTGCACGCTCCAGCGCGGTGATGTGGACGAACACGTCCTTCGACCCGCCTGCGGGGGCGATGAAGCCGAAACCCTTGGTGGCGTTGAACCATTTCACGGTGCCATTGGCCATCGTGAGTACTCCTGTCATGTTGCCACCCGCGAAATGCGGTGGCCCGGCCCAAGTGTCGTCACGATCGAAGCTGAAGGCCGAAGCAGACAGAAGACGAAAGAAAGGAAACTCTGCCCCCCGCAAATGCGCGTTCGCGCCGCAGATTGCAAGGGGCAGGTCAGGATTACAGCTGCGCCGCCACGTCCTCGGGGACGTCGAAATTGTGCGTGACGGTCTGCACGTCGTCGTCCTCTTCCAGAAGATCGACCAGCCGCATCAGCTTTTGCGCGGTGTCGAGATCGACCTCGGTCCGCGACTGCGGCTTCCAGATGAGCTTGGATTCGGTGGATTCCCCCAGCGCCTTTTCCAGCGCGTCCGACACTTCCGACAGGTTCTCGAACTGGCAATAGATCCAGTGGCCGTCCTCGTCGGACTCAACGTCATCGGCCCCGGCCTCCAGCGCCGCCATCATCACGTCATCCGCCGACCCGGCGCTGACGGGATAGGAAATCTCGCCCACCCGGTCAAAGCTGTGCGACACCGATCCGGTGGTGCCAAGATTCCCGCCGCTCTTGCTGAAATAGCTCCGCACGTTCGACGCAGTGCGGTTCAGGTTGTCGGTCAGGGCCTCGACGATGATCGCGATGCCGCTGACGCCGTAGCCCTCATAGCGGATCTCGGTATAGTCCGCTGCGTCGCCCATCTGGCTTTTCTTGATCGCGCGGTCGATCACGTCCTTCGGCATCGACTGTGCCTTGGCCGCCTTGACCGCCAGCCGCAGGCGCGGGTTCATGTCGGGGTCGGGCATCCCCATCTTCGCCGCGACGGTGATTTCCTTCGACAGCTTGGAGAAGGTTGCCGACCGCGCCTTGTCCTGCTTGCCCTTGCGGTGCTGGATGTTCGCCCATTTCGAATGGCCTGCCATGATGGCCTTACCTCGGTCCCATTTCGGTGATGCGCCCCTCTACACCCGGCAGGGCCAGAAGAGCAACCCCGCCCTACAGCGGCCAGAACAGCGGGATCAGCGCACAGCTGACCAGCATCACGATGATGTTCAGCGGCAGCCCCACCTTGGTAAAGTCGGAGAACCTGTACCCCCCCGGCCCGTAGACCATCATGTTGGTCTGGTAGCCCACCGGTGTCGCAAAGGCGAGCGTGGCCGAGAACATCACCGCCACCACAAAGGGCCGGGGGCTGTAGCCCAGTTTCTCGGCCAGTTCGATGGCGACCGGGGTGTAGATCACCGCCACCGCGTTGTTCGACAGGAACTCGGTCAGCACCAGCCCGATGAAATAGACCGCCAGGATCAGTGCAAAGGGGCCGAGGTTCTCCAGCCATGGCGCGGCAGCCGAGACGATCATCTCCACCGCGCCCGACTGGTCCAGCCCCTC
Source organism: Rhodobacterales bacterium (assembly GCA_017303485.1). GTDB lineage: Bacteria > Pseudomonadota > Alphaproteobacteria > Rhodobacterales > Rhodobacteraceae > Tabrizicola. The sequence continues at coordinate 3,738 of JAFLCY010000154.1, read as the reverse complement.
GCCCACCGCGAGCATGGCAAAGATCATCGCCATCAGCCGCCCGTCGACAAAGCTGAACGCCTCGTCGCTGTCGACGCAGCGCGTCACCAGGATGCCCGCCACCGCGATCAGCGCCAGGGGCAGGATCGGCGCCACATCCAGCGCCGACAGCGTGATGATCAGCGCCAGCGCCGCCAGCGCGATCGGCGCCTTCGCCCGCCGGAACGCCATCACTCGCGGCCGGTTCACGTCCAGAAGGTTCATGTCCGCCGCCAGCCGCTGGATGTCCTCGATCGTGCCTTCCAGAAGCAGAGTGTCGCCCACCCGCACGATCAGGTCGTCCAGTTGCCGCCCGATGTTCTGGTTGTGGCGATGCACCGCCAGCACATAGACCCCGTAGCGCCGCCTGAGGCGCAGGTCGCCCAGCCGGTTGCCCTCCATCCGGCAGCCCGGCCCGATCAGCACCTCCACCGTCTCGGTCTTCACCGATGACAGCTTGTCCACCAGATGCACATCCTTGCGGGCATGCAGGCCCATCAGTTCCGTCATCTCGGTGCGCAGGACCACCCGGTCGCCCGCCTCCAGCGTCACCGGCGCCAGATCGCGCCGCAAGCTCGCGTCCCCGCGCAGCACGTCGATCACCCGCACCCCGTCGCGCTTGAAGATGTCGATGTCCATCACCGGCTGTCCGATCAGGCTCGAATCCTCCGGCACCGCGACTTCGGTGAAGAACTTCATCTTGCGCTTCTCGCTCAGAAGCACGCCCATCGACTGCCGGGACGGCAACAGGCGATCCCCGAACAGCGCCAGGAACGCACCCCCGGCCAGCGTCACCGCTATGCCGACCGGCGCGATCTCGAACAGCCCGAAATGCTCCAGCCCGCGCTCCTTTGCCACCCCGTCCACCAGGATGTTGGTCGAGGTCCCGATCAGCGTGATCATGCCCCCCAGAACCGTCATGTAGCTAAGCGGGATCAACAGCTTGGAGGGCGCCGTCCCGATCCTTATCGCAAGCTGGATCACCACCGGGATCATCACCGCCACCAGCGGCGTGTTGTTCATGAAGGCCGAGGCCACCGCGATGGTGCCGATCAGCACCACCACCGTCAGCCGCGGCTGGTCGCCCGCATGCCGCGTCACCGAGGAGATCACCGCCTCGACCGCGCCGGTTCTGACCAGCCCGCCCATCACCAGGAACATCATCGCGATGGTCCAGGGCGCGGGGTTCGACAGGACCGAGGTCGCCTCCTTCAGCGGCAGGATGCCCAGGATCAGCATCACGCTCGCCCCGCCGATGGCGGTGACTTCCACCGGCATCCGCTCCAGCACGAACAGCACGAACATCACGGCAAGGATTGTCAACGCCACCCAGGGCTGGACATCCGGCGGTAAAGCAAATCCGAACATCAGGCCTCCACCATCTTCGCGGCCCGCGCCCGCGGCTGCACCAGCGCCACGCCCGCCAGCATCACCGCCAGCGCCAGCCACGCCAAGGGCGAGGGCCGCTCACCCAACAGGACCATCGCCCAGACCATCCCGGCACCCGTCACCAGATAGCTCGACTGCGCCGCAAAGACCGACCCCGCCGTCGCAGCCAGCCAGACATAGGTGGCGTAAAGCAGCGCATGCAGCGCCGAGGACAGCGCCAGCGCCGCGTCATCCCGCCCCAGCGGCAGCGGCGAATAGCCTTGCCCCAGGACCAGCATCACCGGCAGGCACAGGATCAGGCCCACCAGGCTCGCCCCCAGCATCGCCTGCAAGGCATCCATCCCCTGCGTGCCGCGATACGCCACATAATTCGCCTCGATGGCGTAAAAGAGCGGCCCGACCAGCGCCACCGGCAGCCAGGCTGCCATCGCCGCATCCGGCAGCGCCGCCCCCGGCGCCGCCAGCAGCGCCACGCCCAGAAGCCCCAGCGCCAGCCCGGCCAGCCTCAAGGCGGAAAAGCGGTCCATCCCCAGCGCAAGCGCCATCGGGAAGGCAAGCATCGGCACCGTCGCGATGATGATCGACATGATCCCCGCCGGCAGATGCGCCACGGACGCATAGAAGGTTCCGTTCGGAATCAGCGTCCCCAGCACCGCGACAATTGCGTAGAACCGCAGCGCCGGCGCGGTCAGAACCATCCCCTTCCGCCGGACCAATGCGATTGCCCCCAGCACCACGACCATAACCACCTGCTGCCAGAAGATCAGCCCGAAGGGCCCATGTCCCGTCTCTGTCGCGATCTTGCCCAAGGGATGCGTCGAACCCCAGCCGACCCCCAGCCAGACAAGAACTCCGAGAAGGACCTTGCGCCCGGGTGTCCAGGCGCCTCCCTCCCCCCGCATGGGCGAGGGATTGGGTGGGGGGGCCACCGCCTGCGCCTCAAACGTCACGGCACCGCCTCCTGCAGCTTCCCGCCCACCCGGATCATCCGCACCTTCGTCGCCAGCCCCGTGCGGTCATCCGTCTCGACATAGACGCCGGACAAAGTCGCCTCGCCGTTCGCAGGCTCGAACCGCCCCTTCGCCATGCCGGTCAGGAACCGGCGCAATGGCTCCAGCTTCTCCATTCCGATGACGCTGTCATAATCGCCGCACATCCCGGCATCCGACTGATAGGCCGTGCCCTTGCCCAGGATCATCGTGTCCGATGTCGGCACATGCGTATGCGTGCCGACGACCAGCGAGGCCATCCCGTCGCACCAATGCCCCATGCCCATCTTCTCGCTGGTCGCCTCGGCGTGAAAATCGACAATCGCCGCCTGCACCACCCCGCCCAGCGTATGCGCTTTCAAAACGCTTTCCAGAGCGCTGAACGGGTCATCGAAGGGTCGCTTCATGAACACCTGGCCCAAGGCCTGCGTCACCAGAACCTTCCTACCTTGAGTCGCCTCGAACACCCGTGCCCCCCGGCCCGGAGCCACCTTGGAGAAATTCAGGGGCCGCACGATCCGCGGCTCCTGCTCGATGAAGCTCAGCATGTCCTTCTGGTCAAAGGCATGGTCGCCCAGGGTCAGGCAATCCGCCCCCGCCGCGAGAAGCTCCTTGGCATGGTCCCCGGTGATCCCCGCTCCCTGGCTCGCGTTCTCGCCGTTCACCACGACGAAATCCAAACCCCAGGCCGTCCGGAGCCCCGGCAGCCGCTCGATCACTGCCGTCCGGCCGGACCGGCCCACGACATCACCCAGAAAAAGCAGTCTCATGCGCCCCGATTAGGCGGGGGCCGGGATTCCGGCAAGCGAATTGGCAGGCTTGCAGGAAGAAATTTCCGCGAAAAGCCCGGGCTCCCGGATTCGGCCGGTCTCGCTAGGAAATCCGTCCGCAAAGAAGAATTTTCGCCGAAAATTCTTCGCAGCCGCCACCGCCTGCTCCTGTCAGTCTCCCGCGATTCGTACCCAACGGTTGACGGCACTGGCCACCTGATCAGGGCCATATGCTTGCCATACGGAAACCAGCCGCCAAATTTTCTGCAAGATCAGCGAATTGACCCACCGCACGCTCCACCCCGTTCCCCAAACCGCGCCCCCGCATTATCACTTCCTTCATGACCATCCTCCCCCCCGCCCTCTCCGACTGGTTCGCCACCAAGGGCTGGACCCTCCACCATCACCAGCTCGACATGCTGGTCCGGTCAAACGATCCCGCCACCCTCCTCATCGCCCCGACCGGCGGCGGCAAGACCCTCGCGGGCTTCCTGCCCACCCTCGCCGAGCTTGGCCCCAATCCCCCGCCCGGCCTCCACACCCTCTACGTCTCCCCCTTGAAAGCCCTCACC
>JAFLCY010000153.1 GCA_017303485.1 Rhodobacterales bacterium | reverse complement strand
GGTGACGCTGGTCGCGGCCCTCGTGTCCCTGCCGTTCGGCCTGCTCGTCGCGGTCGCGGTGATCCTCGGCGGCATCACCAACCCGGTCTATTCCCTGCTCATCGCCTATACCAACGACTTCCTGCCGCGCGAGCAGATGGCGGGGGCTTCGGCCGGGCTCATCTTCCTCAACGGTTTCGGTGCGATCTTCGGGCCGACCTCGACCGGCTGGATGATGGAACAGTTCGGTCCCTCGGGCTTCTTCCTGTTCATCGCCGCACTCTACATTGCGCTGGCCGGCTATGCCGCCTACCGGATGACCCGCCGCGCCGCGCCTACCGTCACCGGGGCGTTCCGGGGCGTTACGCCGGGCACCTCGCCCCTCGCGGTCGAGGCGGTGCTGGAGGAAGCGGCCAAGGACGACAATCCCGCAGCCTGAAATCAAAAGGTTGCAGGGCCTTCCATTCCCTGCAAGGCTTCCCTGAAAATAGGGGGAGGCGACAATGTCGGATCCGATCGAGGTTCTGGAATTCTGGCTGCACGAGGTCGGCCCGAAGGGCTGGTATCAGGGCGGGGACGAGATCGACAGCCTCTGCCGCGACCGCTTTGCCGATCTCTGGCAGGCAGCGCATGACGGTGGGCTGGAGCATTGGGTGGACGGCACGGTCGGCACGCTTGCCTATCTGATCCTGACCGACCAGATCCCGCGCAACATCAACCGGGGCACCGCGCTGGCCTTCGCCACCGACCCGCTGGCCCGCGCCGCCGCCCGCAAAGCGGTCGAAGAGGGCTGGGACCTGAATGCGCCCGAACCCGAGCGGCAGTTCTTCTACATGCCCTTCGAACATTCCGAGGATGCCGAGGACCAGGCCCTCGCGATCCGGCTGATGACCGAGCGGCTGGCCTCGGACCCCGACCACCTGCTGCATGCCCGCGCCCATCAGGCAGTGATCCTGCGCTATGGCCGTTTCCCCACCCGCAATGAGGCTTTGGGCCGCGAGTCGCGCCCCGAGGAACAGGCCTATCTCGACCAGGGTGGCTATCAGGCGCTGGTCAAGGCACTGAAGGAAAGCCATGCATCTGGCGCATAGGCCCACGGCAACACCAATGTTGCTTGGGTTTTTCAGATAGTTTAATGGCAAACTACTTTTTCTGGAGGAGGGAAAGATGGCTGCCCAAAACTTCGACGTGATCGTGATCGGTGCCGGACCGGGGGGCTATGTCGCCGCCATCCGCGCCAGCCAGCTCGGCCTCAAGGTCGCCATCGTCGAACGCGAACATCTGGGCGGCATCTGCCTGAACTGGGGCTGCATCCCGACAAAGGCGCTTCTGCGCTCGGCCGAGGTCTTCCACCTGATGCACCGGGCCAAGGAGTTCGGGCTGAAGGCCGACGGGATCGGCTATGACCTGCCAGCCGTCGTCGCCCGCAGCCGTGCGGTGGCCAAGCAGCTTTCGGGCGGCATCGGCCACCTGATGAAGAAGAACAAGGTCACCGTCTTCATGGGCGCGGCGACGCTGCCGAAGAAGGGTGTGGTTTCGGTCAAGACCGACAAGGGCACCGAGGAACTGACGGCGAAGTCGATCATCCTCGCCACTGGTGCCCGTGCCCGCGAACTGCCGGGGCTGGAGGCGGACGGCGATCTGGTCTGGTCCTACAAGCATGCGCTGGTGGCGACCCGGATGCCGAAGAAGCTTCTGGTAATCGGTTCGGGCGCAATCGGAATTGAATTCGCGTCGTTCTTCAATACCTTGGGCGCGGATACCACAGTGGTCGAGGTGATGGACCGTATCCTGCCGGTGGAAGATGCGGAAATCTCGGCCTTCGCGAAAAAGGCTTTCGTGAAACAGGGGATGAAGATCCTGGAAAAGGCGGCGGTCAAGAAATTGGACCGCAAGCCGGGCGTCGGTGTCACCGCACATATCGAGCAGGACGGGAAAGTCACCACGCAGGATTTCGACACGGTGATCTCTGCCGTCGGCATCGTCGGCAACGTGGAAAACCTTGGGCTTGAGGCTTTGGGCGTGAAGATCGACCGCACCCATGTGGTGACCGACGAATTCTGCCGCACCGGGGTCGAGGGGCTTTATGCCATCGGCGACATCGCCGGGGCACCTTGGCTTGCGCACAAAGCCAGCCATGAGGGCGTCATGGTGGCCGAACTGATCGCGGGCGGGCACCCGCATCCGATCAAGCCGAACTCGATTGCGGGCTGCACCTATTGCCATCCGCAGGTCGCCAGCGTGGGCCTGACCGAGGCCAAGGCGAAAGAAGCAGGCTACCAGGTCAAGGTCGGCCGCTTCCCCTTCATCGGCAACGGCAAGGCGATTGCCCTTGGCGAATCCGAAGGCATGATCAAGACCGTCTTCGATGCCAAGACCGGAGAACTCCTCGGCGCCCACATGATCGGCGCGGAAGTAACCGAGCTGATCCAGGGCTACGTCGTCGGCCGCGCGCTGGAGACGACGGAGGAAGACCTGATGAACACCGTCTTCCCGCACCCGACGCTGTCGGAAATGATGCACGAATCCGTGCTGGACGCCTACGGACGCGCACTCCACATCTGATGCGGTCGCTGAACCGGGTCGTCATGCAGAAGGAAAGCCGGGACTGGATCACCAGTCTCGGCCCGGAAAAGCTGGACACCCTGGAACTGTCGGGAAAATGGGGCGAGACCTTTCCCTTCCGCAGCTACCTTGCGGTGAACCGCTGGAAATTCGACCCCTGCAAGGGTCCGATGCAGGATGAAGCGGGCAAGGTCGTCCGCTTCGACCTGATCATGGCCAATCAGGTCTGGGAGCATCTCGACCGCCCCTTTGCCGCCACCCGCAATATCTACCGGATGCTTCGCAAAGGCGGCTGGTTCTGGGTCGCGGTGCCGTTCTTCGCGCCCTTCCACGGCGCGCCGGTCGACTGTTCCCGCTGGACCGCGCGGGGGCTGAAGAACCTGCTGATCGAGAGTGGGTTTGCCGAGGACCGCGTACAGTCCCACCAATGGGGCAACCGCCATGTTGCCCAGCGGAACCTGGAGATCCCCTGGCCGCCAGAATTGCGCGAGGACGATGATCTAAGGAACGACCCGGACTTCCCGGTCGTCACCTGGGCGATGGCGCAGAAGGACTGACACCTCCTCCTTCGCCTTCGGCTCCTCGTCGGATGCGCCCCGCGAGGAGGGACGAAGTGCCCGACGAGCCTCTCCGGCAGGCCAAGCTGTCCTGAACGCCGCAACCAAGTCATTGAAATCAAACACACCGGAAAACCCGCCTCGCGGGACGCCCTCTGGCGTCCTGTCCCCGTTCCCGCTATCCCTCCCGCATGCGCCCGCTGCCCCCCATGCTCCTCGTCCTCCTCCTCTGGTGCGCCGGCCTTGGTGCCGCGGCCCAGTTCGGCAAGATTTCGATCCTGTTTGAAAGCCTCCGGGCCTCCTATGGCGGCAACGGAGAGGTCGCCCTCGGCCTCGTCGTCTCCATCGTCGGCATGGTCGGCCTGATCTTCGGCACCACCGCCGGACTGCTGGTCGCCCGCATCGGCCCCCGCCGCGCCATCGTGACCGCCCTTGCCGCCGGGGCCGCGATGTCGGCCTTGCAAAGCCTGATGCCCGCCTATCCCCTGATGCTCGCCACCCGTATCATCGAGGGTGCTTCCCACCTCGCCATCGTCGTCGTCGGCCCCACGATGATCGCTGCACTCGCCCCGGAAGCGCGCCGCCCGCTGGCGATGACCCTCTGGTCCAGCTTCTTCGGCGTGACCTACACCATCCTTGCGCTGATCGGGCCCCATCTTGCGCCGACCGGCCTGTTCCTTGGCCATGCCGCCTATATGGCTGCGCTGGCCGCGATCCTCGCCCTGACCCTGCCGCCCGATCCGCGCCACCGCCATGCCCCGCTAGGCAACCTGCTGGCCCGGCACGCCGCGATCTATGCCTCGCCCCGCCTCGCCGCCCCGGCGATGGGGTTCTGCTGCTACACCTTCCTTTATGTTGCCATCCTGACCCTGCTGCCACCCCAGACGCCCGAGAGCCACCGCGCGCTGATCGCCGCCGGGATGCCGCTGGTTTCCATTGCGGTCTCGCTGACCCTTGGCGTCCGGCTTCTGGCGCGGATGTCGGCGGTGCGGCTGGTGCAACTGGGCTATGCCGTGGCGATCCCGGGGTTCCTGGCCTTGTGGCTGTTCTGGGGGCAGGGTGCGGGGATGGTTGCGGGGGGCTTCCTGCTGTCGGCTGCGCTTGGCATCGTGCAGGGGGCCAGCTTTGCCGCGATCCCGGAACTGAACGCCAGTGCCGATGACCGGGCTGCGGCGGCAGGGGCTGTTGCGCAACTGGGGAACCTTGGCACCACGACCGGAACGCCGGTGCTGGCGGCGCTGCTGGCCAGCGCCGGTGCGCCGGGACTGGCCTTTGCCGGGGTCGCGCTGTGCCTTGCGGGCGTCGGCATCCATGCCGTTCAGGCGCGCCGCCGCGCAGGTTGACGCTCGTTCCCTTTTCGTTCACAAATTCTGGTTGGAGACTCGGCCGTGACGCACTATCTCTGGCCCGTCCTCCGGGGGTGATCATGGCTGAACAGAAGTTCATCGAGGTGCTTGGTGCGCGCGAGCATAACCTCAAGGGAGTCAACGTCGCGATTCCGCGTGACCGGCTGGTCGTGATCACCGGGCTTTCAGGCTCGGGCAAGTCGAGCCTGGCCTTCGACACGATCTATGCCGAAGGCCAGCGGCGGTATGTGGAATCGCTCTCGGCCTATGCCCGGCAATTCCTCGACATGATGGGAAAGCCGGATGTCGACCACATCTCCGGCCTCAGCCCTGCCATTTCCATCGAGCAAAAGACCACCTCGAAGAACCCTCGGTCCACCGTGGGGACCGTCACCGAAATCTACGACTACCTGCGCCTGCTGTTCGCCCGGGTCGGCACGCCCTATAGCCCCGCGACCGGCCTGCCGATCACCGCGATGCAGGTGCAGGACATGGTCGATGCGGTCATGGCGATGGCGGAGGGCACGCGTGCCTATCTGCTGGCCCCGATCATCCGGGACCGCAAGGGCGAGTACAAGAAGGAATTCCTGGAGCTTCGCAAGCAGGGCTTCCAGCGCGTCAAGGTCAATGGCGCGTTTTACGAGCTTGAGGAACCGCCGGTGCTGGACAAGAAGTTCCGCCACAACATCGACGTGGTGGTTGACCGGATCGTGGTCCGGGAAGGGATCGAGACACGGCTGGCCGACAGTTTCCGCACCGCGCTGAACCTGGCGGACGGGATCGCCGTCATCGAACTGGCCGATGCGAAGGAAGGCGAGGCGCCGCAGCGCATCACCTATTCCGAGAAATTCGCCTGTCCGGTTTCCGGCTTCACCATTGCCGAGATCGAGCCGCGCCTCTTTTCCTTCAACGCCCCATTTGGCGCTTGCCCGGTCTGTGACGGCTTGGGAATGGAGCTGTTCTTCGACGAAAGGCTGATGGTCCCCGACCAGAACCTGACCCTGCTGCAAGGCGCCATCGCGCCCTGGGCAAAGTCGAAGTCGCCTTACCTGACCCAGACGATGGAGGCGCTGTCCAAGCACTATGGTTTCAACCTGAAGGCCAAGTGGAAAGACCTGCCCGACACGGTGAAAGAGTTGTTCCTGCGCGGTTCCAAGGGCGAGGAGATCGAGTTCCGCTATGACGAGGGTGGGCGGGTCTATCAGGTAAAGCGGGTCTATGAGGGGATCATCCCCAACATGGAGCGCCGCTATCGCGAGACGGACAGCGCCTGGAGCCGCGAGGAGATGGAGCGTTATCAGTCGAACCGCGCCTGCGGCGCCTGTGGCGGCTATCGTCTGCGGCCCGAGGCGCTGGCGGTGAAGATCGCCGGGCTGCATGTCGGCCAGGTGGTGCAGATGTCGATCACCGAGGCCTTCGCCTGGGTGGAGGGCGTGGCCGCAACGCTGACCAAACAGCAGAACGAGATCGCGCGGGCTATCCTGAAGGAAATCCGCGAACGACTTGGATTCCTTGTGAATGTCGGGTTGAACTACCTGACGATGAGCCGGGCGGCGGGCACGCTTTCGGGCGGGGAATCGCAGCGCATCCGGCTGGCCAGCCAGATCGGCAGCGGTCTGACCGGGGTGCTGTATGTGCTGGACGAACCCTCCATCGGCCTGCACCAGCGCGACAATGACCGGCTTCTGACCACGCTGAAGAACCTGCGCGATGCGGGAAACACGGTGCTGGTGGTGGAACATGACGAGGATGCGATCCGCGAAGCGGACTATGTCTTCGACATGGGGCCGGGCGCCGGGGTGCATGGCGGTCAGGTGGTCAGCCATGGCACGCCCGAGGAAGTGGCTGCCGATCCGGCCAGCCTGACCGGTCAGTATCTGTCCGGAGCGCGGGAAATTGCGGTGCCGAAGACCCGGCGCAAGGGGAACGGCAAGAAGCTGACCGTGGTAGGCGCCACCGGCAACAACTTGAAAAACGTGACGGCCGACTTCCCGCTGGGCAAGTTCGTCTGCGTGACGGGCGTGTCAGGCGGTGGCAAGTCGTCCTTGACCATCGAGACGCTCTACAAGACCGCCGCCATGCGCCTGAACGGGGCGCACGAGTCGCCCGCGCCCTGCGAGACGATCAAGGGGTTCGAGCATCTGGACAAGGTGATCGACATCGACCAGCGCCCGATCGGACGGACTCCGCGGTCGAACCCGGCGACCTACACCGGTGCGTTCACTCCGATCCGCGACTGGTTCGCCGGTCTGCCCGAAGCGAAAGCGCGCGGCTATGAGCCGGGGCGGTTCAGCTTCAACGTCAAGGGCGGTCGCTGCGAGGCCTGTCAGGGCGATGGCGTGCTGAAGATCGAGATGAACTTCCTGCCGGATGTCTATGTCACCTGCGAGACCTGCAAGGGGCATCGCTACAACCGTGAGACTTTGGAAGTCAAGTTCAAGAACAAGAGCATAGCCGACGTTCTTGACATGACCTGCGAAGACGCGCGCGACTTCTTTCAGGCGGTCCCCGCCATTCGCGAAAAGATGGATGCGCTCTGCGAGGTGGGGCTTGGCTATATTAAGGTCGGCCAGCAGGCGACGACCCTGTCAGGCGGCGAGGCGCAGCGGGTGAAACTGTCGAAGGAGTTGTCACGCCGGGCCACCGGGCGGACACTCTATATCCTCGACGAGCCGACCACCGGCCTGCATTTCGAGGATGTGCGCAAGTTGCTTGAGGTGCTGCATTCCCTTGTGGAGCAGGGAAACACGGTGGTGGTGATCGAACACAACCTCGACGTGGTGAAGACGGCCGACTGGGTGATCGACATTGGCCCCGAGGGGGGCGATGGCGGCGGCGAGATCGTGGCGGTGGGCACTCCGGAAGATATCGTCAAGGTCGAAGCCAGCCACACCGGGCACTATCTCAAGGATCTCCTGAAGCCGAGGCGGATCGCGGCCGAGTAGGGTGGGTGATTCACCCACCACATCGCCGGATCAGTTCAGTACGCGGTCCAGAATGCGGACGGCTTCGATGACCACCAGCGTATCGCGCATCACCCGCAGGATCTGGTTGTCCTTTTCCAGATAGGTGCTGCCGTCGCGGTAGTCGCGCAGGCGCAGACGCTCCCATTCGGCGCGCGGGATCAGCACATAGTCGCCGCGGACACGGTCGCCGTGGTGCCAGTCGTGGTCGTGATCCCGGTCTTCGTCATGGCCACGATCATCGTCGTGCCATTTCTTCGCCTGACCGGGCGGCACGCAGGGCACGGCCTTCTTGGCCAGGCCGGGCGGGCATGACTTGTCTTTCGCTTCCGCCGGGAGCGAATGCGAAGCGATCACCACAAGGGCGGCGGCAAGGATGAGGCGCAACATGGGCGGGCTCCGAAAACAGGCAAAGCCGAGCATTGCCGCAAGCCGGAAGGGAGTTCCATCCCCAGACCTCCCTCTGCGCCCATTTCGGCAGATAGCCGCCGCAACCGGCAACGAGAAGGGCGCGGAACCTGCTGGCCCCGCGCCCTGTTTCTATCTGTCGTCAGTGGGTTAGTCGAGAGCCTTGAAGTTCAGCGCGGCCCCGTCCTTGATGCCCGAGAACCAGCGCGCGGTCACCGTCTTGGTCTTGGTGTAGAAGCGGAAGGCATCCGGCCCGTATTGGTTCAGGTCGCCGAAGGCCGACTTCTTCCAGCCGCCGAAGGAGAAATAGGACAGCGGCACCGGGATCGGAAAGTTGATGCCGACCATGCCGACGTTGACCCGGGACGCGAAGTCGC
>JAFLCY010000015.1:25865-53731 GCA_017303485.1 Rhodobacterales bacterium | reverse complement strand
GCTGGCCGCGGTCGACGCAGGCCCGGATCAGGGGCAGCGTGATCGCATCGCGCCCACGGTCGAAGTCGCCATGGGCGGGGGTCTCCTCCTCGCCATATTCGCTGGGATGCACGTTCGGACGCCCGCCGGTCAGCAGGAACCCGTCGCAGAGATCGAGCAGTTCCTCGACCGCGACATAGCGCGGGTCGGACGGGATGATCAGCGGCACCGCGCCCGCGACCTCGGCCACGGCGGCGGTATTCATCGTCCCGCTGGAATGAGACGGATAGCTGTTGTTGATCAGGTAGCTGTTGCCGATGATTCCGACAACGGGCCGTTGCCCTTTCCGCTGCACTGCCTGCCCCATGTGCTGTTGCGTCCCCTGACACACGATACGCTTGTACAACAATGCAGGAAAGGGAAAGACGTCCGGCCTGGCCGCACAGATCGGCTTCGATCTTGCACAATGCGGGAACAATAGGCGCGCGCATACCGCGCGTTCACGCGGAAATGACTATCCTTCCCACGGTGGAAGGTCAGATGCAGGGTTCGCAGACCCAGAAAGGACACCGGACATGCTGAAATCCCTGACCCTCGCCATCACCCTTGCCAGCCCGCTGCCACTTCTTGCGCAGGAAGCGACCGGGCATGAAGGACACACGATGGGGGACATGGGCGCCGCCTCGACGGCCTTCATGGAGGCGAACGACCGCATGCACGAAGCCATGATGCAGGAATATACCGGCAATGCCGATGTGGATTTCATCCGGGGCATGATCCCGCATCATCAGGGCGCGGTCGAGATGGCGAAGATCGTTCTGGAACACGGCACCGACCCCGAGGTGCGCAAGCTGGCAGAGGGCATCATTGCGGCGCAGGAGTCCGAGATCAAATGGATGCAGGACTGGCTGGCCGCGAACGGTGGCTGAGCCTGCGGCGGGCGGCAGACCCTACCCCCGCCGCCTGAGGTAATCTTCGGCGATTTCGACCATGCGGCGACGGGTCATTTCCGGCCCGTGGCCGCCGATGGCCAGACGGCAGTCGATCCGGCAAAGCCGCTCCATCGTGCGCAGGTAGTCGGGGATCGAGCCGCCCTCCAGATCATCGAGGATCTCGTCGTCGTAGATCGCGTCGCCGGTCAGGAACAGCCCGTCGCGTTCGTCCAGAAGGCCGATACCGCCCGGCGAGTGACCCGGCAGGTGCAGGACGGTGAACTGCCGGTCGCCAAGATCAATGCGGTCGCCCTCGTCCAGCGTTCCGGTCAGGGGGGCCGGGCGCAGGGTCCAGTCCGCCGTCGTCCAGCCCGGATACGGTGGCGGCTGCACGACGTCCGGCCAGCCGCGGAACTCTTCGGCGAAGGTCGGAACTCCGGGTTCGCCCGCGAATCCCGCAGCTTCCGCGACATGGCCCAGACGGTCGGCGAATTCGTGAAAGCCGCCGATGTGATCGACATGCGCATGGCTTGCGACCGCCAGCACCGGCTTTCCCGACAGCGGCAAGGCCGGGCGCAGGAGCTGGACGCCGCAGCCGAAATCGAGCTGCAGGTCGCGGTCGCGGCCAAGGACGGTCACCATGGCCGCACGGAACATCGGGTCGATGCCGGGTTCCAGCGTGACGAAGACGCCGGGTTCAAGCGTGCGGGTGGTGAACCACAAAGGCGCTCTCCTGTCGCTTTCGGGCGGTCAGCCCGGGGTTTGCCCGCCTAGCCTTCGGGTCTGGACAAGGAACCGACGATGCCTCACCCCCAGTCACCCCGCCCGCTGGCCGGCGTCGGCCTCATGCTGGTGGCAATGGCGATCCTGCCCTTCATCGACGTGATTGCCAAGAAGCTCGGGCAGGCGGGAATGCCGATCCTGATCGTCGTCTGGGCCCGGGCGCTGTTCGGCGGGCTGATGACCCTGCCCTTTGCCCTGAAGGCCGAAGGGTGGCAGGCGTTCCGCCCGCAGCGGCCGCTGCATCATCTGGCCCGGGCGGTGCTGCTCTTCGCCGCGACCTTCCTGTTCTTCAACGCCCTGAAGTATCTGCCCATCGCGGATGCGATGGCGATCTTCTTCGTCAATCCTCTGGTGGTCGTGATCCTGTCGGCCCTTGTCCTGCGCGAACATGTCGGCCCGCGACGCTGGGCCGCCGTCGCCGTGGGTTTCGTCGGCACGCTGATCATCATCCGGCCAGGCATGGTCGAGATGAATCCCGGCACGCTTTACGCCCTTGGCGCCGGAGTGTCGCTCGGGTCGTATTTCGTGATGACGCGGCACATCGCGGGGGCTGCCGATGCCATGGTGCTGACCTTCCAGACCTCGGCCATCGGGGCGGTCCTGATGACGCTGGCCCTGCCCTTCGTCTGGCAAGGCCCCGATCCGGAGCAATGGGCGATGCTGGCGGGGCTGGGGATCATCGCGACACTGGGCCATGTGCTGATCACCAAGGCCTATGAACACGGCGAGGCCTCGCTTCTGGCGCCGCTTGCCTTTACCGAGATCATCATGGCCACCGTGTTCGGCTGGTGGTTCTTCGGCGACCTTCCGGATCGCTGGACGGTGTTGGGGGTGGCGATCCTGATCGCTTCGGCCATCTACATCTCGGTGCGCGAGCGTCGGGCGCAAGGTCAGGGGCGCGGGGCCTAGCGCAACGCCCGCGCCACCACCCCCGCGGCGGCAGACAGCGCGTCCGGCCCGTGCGGGATGTCCAGCGCGGCGAGGCCAGCCTCCATCACCGCCAGCGCGCCCAGCGTCATGTGGGCGTTGACGTGGCCCATGTGGCCTACCCGCAGGTAGCCGTGATAGGCCGGGTCGGTCGAAGGCGCCATGCCGAGTCCGATGCCAAGCGTCACCCCGGCCTTCGTCTCGCACCAGTCGCGCAGCCGGGTGGCATGTGGGGCGCCGAAGCGCGCCGCCGTCACCGAAGTCCCGCGACAGGCCGGATCGGCCACGTTCATCCCGATCGCGGGATTGCCCGCCGACCAGCAGTCGAAGGCCGCCCAGACCGCGCCCGCAAGGGCGCGGTGCCGCGCCCAGACCTGCGGCAACCCCTCTTCGCGCAGCATGTCCAGCGCCTCGCGCAGACCATAGAGATGGGTGGTGGGGGCGGTTCCATTCCAGAGCTGCCAGAACTCCTCGGCCTCCGCCCGCGGACCCCAGGCCCAATAGGGCGTTGCCAGATCGCCCTTGTCGCAGCGCAGCCGGGCCGCTTCCGAGAACCAGACGAAGGCGAGGCCGGGCGGCGTCATCAGCCCCTTCTGGCAGGCCGCGACCATCACATCGACGCCCCAGTCGTCCATCCGGAATTCGTCGCAGCCAAGCGAGGCGATGCAGTCCACCGCCAGCAGTGCGGGATGCCCCGCCGCATCCATCGCGGCCCGCAAAGCGGGGATGTCGGTCTTGATCGTGCTGGCGGTATCGACATGGGTGGTCAGCACCGCCTTGATCTCATGCCGCAGATCGGCCCGGAGCGCGGCCTCGACCCGGCCCATGTCGGCGGGCGAGGACTTGCCGAAATCCAGCACCTCGACCTCGATGCCCATCGCGCGGGCCGAATTGGCCCAGCTGAGGCCGAACTGCCCGACAGCCAGCACCAATGCCTTGTCGCCCCGGGAGTAGAGGTTCGCATTCGCGGCCTCCCAACCGGCATGACCGTTGCCGATGTACATCGCCACATGCCCCGTGGTGCCCGCCAGGGTCCGCAGGTCGGGCCAGAGGCTTGCCACCATCTCGATCAGCGGCCCCTCGTAGATGTTGGGCGAGCCGCGATGCATTGCCCGCAGCACGCGGTCAGGGATCACCGAGGGCCCGGGTATGGCCAGATAGGGACGGCCGTTGGCAAGGCTCATGCATCACTCCATCGCTCACCCGCCATGGCTAGGCTGGCCGGGGGCCAGCGTCAACCGGCCCGGCTTGAGGCAACCCGGCTTTCCCGCTAAACCCGCTGTGATCAACGGCATGAGGCCCCAACCCGGTGACGTCCCCGCGCGCCTATACATCCCGCGAGCTTTTCGGCCGCTTCTGGCAAGGCTACCTGCGGCCGCACCTACCGCTGATGGTGCTGGCCTTCCTGGTCATGATGGTCGAAGGCTCCACGCTGGGCCTGTTGTCCTACATGCTGGAGCCGCTGTTCGACAAGGTCTTCGCCCCGGGCGGCTCGGGCTTGCTGATCTGGGTCGGCGGGGCGATCCTCGCGCTGTTCCTGATCCGCGCCGTCGCCTCGATCCTCGGTCGCTGGCTGTTGACCGAGGTCAACCAGCGCGCCGCCGGGTCGATGCAGGTCGATCTGCTTCGCCACCTGCTCACACT
Organism: Rhodobacterales bacterium; assembly: GCA_017303485.1. Taxonomy (GTDB): domain Bacteria; phylum Pseudomonadota; class Alphaproteobacteria; order Rhodobacterales; family Rhodobacteraceae; genus Tabrizicola. Next base: position 49,466 of record JAFLCY010000015.1, on the reverse strand, counting down.
CGACTCCCGCTTCTTTCAGGAGCATGCGCCGGGAACGCTGATCGAGCGCGTCCAGGGCGACACCATGGCCGCGCAGGGGGCCTCGCTGCTGGTCATCGGCGGTATCGGGCGCGACGTCGTCTCGCTGGTCGGGTTGTTTTTCGTTGCCATCAGCATCGACCCGGTCTGGACCGCCGCCGCACTGGCGGGCGCACCCCTCCTGCTGCTGCCGGCCTATGTGCTGCGGCGCTATCTGCGGCGAAAGGCGATCCTTACCCGCAATCAGGCGGGCCTTCGCGTCACCCGGATGGACGAGATCTTCCACGGCATACAGGCGGTCAAGCTGAACCGGATGGAGGCGTACCAGACCTCGCGCTTCCAGCGGATCATCGACACCATCGTCCGCGCCGAAGTGAAGACCGCCGTTGCCCGCACCGCGATGCCGGCACTGGTCGACGTGATCACCGGGATCGGCTTTTTCGCCGTCCTTATGCTGGGCGGCAGCGAGGTCGCGGCGGGAACCCGGACAACGGGCGAGTTCATGTCCTTCTTCACCGCCATGGCCCTGACCTTCCAGCCGATCCGACGGCTGAGTGATCTGGCCGGTCAATGGCAGGTGGCGGAAGCCAGCCTCGAGCGGATCTTCACCCTCTTCGACACCCGGCCCTCGGGCACACGGCCCGCCGTCAGCCGCGCCCGTCCCGCGCCCGGCGCGCCGGAGGTCCGGTTCGAGGATGTCAGCTTCACCTACCCCGATCGCCCGGTACTGGACGGCCTGAGCTTCACCGCCGAGGCGGGCAAGGTGACGGCGCTGGTGGGCTCGTCCGGGGCAGGCAAGTCGACTGTGTTCCAGCTGATCTCTGCCCTGATCGAACCGCAGTCAGGCCGCATCCTGATCGGCGGGGTCGATGTGCAGGAGCTGAGCCTGTCCGACCAGCGTGCCCTGCTTGCCTCGGTCAGCCAGGATTCGGCGCTGTTCGACGAGACCCTGCGGGAGAACCTGCTGCTTGGTCGGGACATGACCGATCCGGACCGGCTTGCGCAGGTGCTGGCGGATGCCGAGGTGGCCAGCTTCACCAGCACCCTGCCGCTTGGCCTCGACACCCCGGCGGGGACGCGGGGATCGGCGCTGTCGGGCGGGCAGCGGCAAAGGGTGGCGATTGCCCGCGCGCTTCTGGCCGACGCGCCAGTGCTGCTCCTGGATGAGGCGACCTCGGCGCTGGATACCAAGACCGAGGCCGCGGTGTCCGCCGCCCTGTCGCGCGCACAGTCGGGCCGCACGACGCTGGTGATCGCGCACCGGCTTTCGACGGTGAAGGGGGCGGACAAGATCATCGTGCTTGATCGCGGCCGTCTGGTCGAGGAAGGCACCCATGACAGCCTGATGGCGCGCGGCGGCCTCTATGCCCAGTTGCAGGAGGCACAACTGCGTGACTGAGGCTTTCGTCCGCCGCGCCCTGCCCCTAATGTTCCGCGCATGACCACCGACCGCACGCTCTGGACCCTGACCGGCAAGGATGCCCTGACCTTTCTGCAGGGGCTTGTCACCAACGACCTCCGCCCGCTGGAGGCCGGTCCAGGCATCGTCTGGGCCGCGCTCCTGACGCCGCAGGGCAAATACCTCGCGGATTTCTTCGTGGTGCGCGGGGCCGGGGGCGGGCTTCTCATCGACATCGCCACGCCCCTGGCCGCCGACACCCTGCGCCGGCTGACGATGTACCGGCTGCGCGCCGACGTCCAGATCTCGCCATCGGCCCTGACGGTGACGCGCGGACTTGGCCCTGTCCCAGAAGACGCGATGCCAGACCCCCGCCACCCTGCGCTTGGCTGGCGGCTTTATGGCGACCAGCCCATGCCGGAGCCCGAGGTGGATTGGGATGCGATCCGGGTGGCCAATCTGATCCCGGAAAGCGGAATCGAGCTTGTGCCGGACGACACCTACATTCTGGAGGCGGGGTTCGAGCGCCTGCATGGCGTGGACTTCCGCAAAGGCTGCTATGTCGGGCAGGAAGTCACCGCACGCATGAAGCACAAGACCGAGCTTCGGAAGGGTCTGGTGCAGGTGGTGATGGAGGGGGCGGCCCCGGTCGGAAGCGATATCCTCAGCCACGACGGCAAACCAGCCGGCACGCTTTTCACCCAAAACGACGGATTCGCGATTGCATATCTGCGACAGGACCGGTCGGATGGCATAATGACGGCAGGTCAAGCCCGTCTTTGGGTCGCTTGAAGCCTCTGTCCTGTTCATGGGCAAGAAAGTGCTTACCAGAGGTTGAAAAACTTGCCCCTGCCCCTAAATATCGTGATCTCTATCCGGGCAGACCGACTAGATGATGATGTGGGACGCGGCGGCCATGCATTTTTTGCATGGCAGTCATTCCAAACCGGTATCCCCCGAATCATGATCAAATCGTTACAACCCTCGGACGCTGAGGAATTACAAGAGCAAGAAAAAAGGAAAGCCGATGCTCGATACCATCGACAGCACCGCCTTCAACTTCGAGCAGGGCCAGCGCGCGCGCAAGCTGTTCGCGGCCGTCGTGCTTGCGGCTTTGGATGATGCCATCGCCGACGACAAGAAATACGGCAACGGCCCCGACCAGATCGCCCGCTGGGCACGGTCGCGTGACGGGCGGGAAGTCCTGTCCTGCGCCGGGATCGACCCGAATGAGCGTGTGGTCAAGGGCCTGATGGAGTTCGTCGCCAAGGGCGTCCGGACTTCGGTTGCCCTGTCCCGCGAAGAATCCGAACGGCGTCACGCGCTGGAACTGGAACAGGCCGAAGCGGCCTGATCCACCGGCCCTGTAGAAAAGACCGCGCGCCCCGTCGGGGCGCGTTTTCTTTTGCGTCGATGCCGTGTCAGTCCAGATCGCGGGCGACCAGCGCACGGTTGATCTCGGCCCGGACCAGTTTGCGCACATTGCGGGTGATGCGCTCGCCAAGCGCGCCCTGAAGTTCCTCCCGGATCATCTGGCGCACGATTTCCTGCAAGGCGGCCTCGTCCAGCACGGCCAGTGGGGTGCCATCGGCATCCAGGATCTCGGTTGGCATCCGCTGGGCCCCGCCCGCCTGCCCCTCGTCGTCCCCCGCACTGCGGGCGACCGGGGCATCTCCGTCAAGATCTGCGGCCAGCACATCGTCTTCCAGCAGCTCGGCAGCCACATCATGCCTGGGAACAACCGGGGGTTCCTCATCATCAGCCTCGTCGGCCTCGTCCGGCTCCATCACCTCGCCCGCCGCGAGCCGCGCTGCCAGGTGTTCGGCCCGGCGCCGCAGCGGAATGAAGGGGACCGGCTCGTCCTCGGCCCATTCCGCAACATCCTGCGCCCAGGCCTCGGTCGGTTCCTCGGCTTCCGGCACGGAGACCGCTTCGTCCCCGGTCGCGGGCTCGTCAACCGGTGGCAGCAGCACTTCGGCCACGTCGGCACCAAGTGCCGCCTCGCCCAATGGCACGACCTCGGAGGCGGCCCAGATCTCGTCTTCCCAGTCCGCCTCGATCAGTTCGACCGCTGGCTCATCTGCCGGGGACGCCGCGGCGGCCTCGACCGGCGCGGGCTCGACCACAGCCGCCGGTTCTGGTGCCGGAGCGTCAAGGATCAGGGGGGCAAGGGGGCTGACTTCCGACACCACCCGCAGCGCTGGGGTCAACAGCAGGCGCTCTGCCGTCAGGTCGCGCGTCGTCCGGCGCGGCGCCTGCTCGTTCGACACAAGCCGCCGAACCGAGGATACCACATCCTCGATCTCCTCAGAACTCAAGGGGCCGACCATCAGGGACTTCCGCTCGCTTGCGCTGCTTCCGGCATCAACTTACTGCCCCAAGCCAATGCAAAGCAACAGAAATCGCGGAATGCGAATTTCAGAGGCCGATCAGTTGCCGATCTTCTCCAGAATCCGGTCCAGCTTCTTGCCCTGCGCGCTGTGCGATGGCGCCTTCTCGACCGCGCCGAAATAGGCGTCGGGATCGTAGGTCGGAATGCCCAGTTGCAGGTGATCGACCGTCAGAAGACCCATGGTCGCCAGCACCTGATAGGCCGCCACATAACGCTGCGCCTCGGCCTCCAGCCGGGCGTTGCGGGCGTCGAGCAATTCCTGCTCTGCGTCCAGCACGTCCAGCGTGGTGCGTGTTCCGGCGGCCGCTTCCTCGCGGACGCCGTCGAAGGCCGCCTGCGCCGCCCGGATCTGCAGGTCCGACGCCTCGATCGAAGCCGCCGCCACCGCAAGGTTCGCCCAGGCCACGCCGACATTCTGGATCACGCTCACCGCAGTCTGCTGCAAGGCCGCCCGCGCCGAATCCTTGCCCGCCAGCGCCTTGCGTTGTGTCGCCGAAAGCCGACCGCCCGCATAGATCGTCTGGTTCATCGTCAGACCAAGACTTTGCGACTGCAGGCCCTCGTCATCGGTGCGAAGGGTGACGCCCGCGCCGATGGTCGGTGTCCGTTGCGCCTTGGCGGCGTCGACCTGCAGGTCGGCCACAGTCACCTGATGCTGGGCCTGACGGATCAGCGGATGCGTTGCACGCGCCACGCCCTGCGCCTCTTCCATCGTGCGCGGCAGGGCCGGAGCCCTGGGCAAAGGTGCAAGCTTGCCGGGATAGGCCCCGGTCGCGGCCTTGTAGGCTTCGCGCGCGATCATCAGCTGACCCTGGGCCGCGGCCAGCGCCGCGCGTGACGCCGCAAGCCGCGCCTCGGCGATGGAGACGTCGGTGCGGGTGATCTCGCCCACGTCGAAACGGTCCTGGGCTGCCCGCAGTTCCTGCGTGATCAGCCGAAGGTTGTTCTCCCGCAGCGCCACCACGTCAATTGCCAGCCGCACGTCGACATAGGCCTGCACCGTGGCCAGAAGCACGTTCTGTTCGACCTGGATCAGCGCCTGACGCGTCGCCAGCACGCTTTCCTTCGCGATCTCGATCCCCAGCTGGCGACGACCGAAGTCCAGCAGAACCAGCTCGGCCGACAGCGACAGCGAGGCGGAAAGGCCCTCAACCACGGTTGTGCCAGCCAAGCCATTGACATCGGCCCGCGACCATCCGGCCTGTGCGGTATAGGCCACCACCGGCCGCAGCGCAGAGACGGCGAGCGCCACATCCTCGTCCGCCGCCCGCAGGACCGCGCGGTTCTGGTCGAGAAGGTTCGAGTTCTTGTAGGCCGCGACCAGCGCGTCGGCCAAAGTCTCGGCCCTGGCATCCGGCACTGTCCCCAGCGTCATCACTGCAACAACTGCCGCCTTCAACCATGTACGCATGTCTCTCGCCTCATCAGGGCCCGCTGAGCTTCGCCACGGGCTTAACTTCTTGGTCCCGGCGGGTCAAAGCTGACCCGTCCGGACATCACCCTACAGGGTAAAGCCGCGCGCAATCTGAAAGCCCGGCAAGACCGGGGCCGCCGCGTTGAACACCGGACGCCAGGTGATCTGGCCGTCGATCTTGTAGCCGACCTTCGCCGTGCCAAGCGCACCATCCATGAAGACCGCACCGATCCGGCCGCCGTCCTTCAACTGCGCCAGCACCGTCTCCGGCACCTGTTCCACGCCGCCTTCGACGGTGATCACGTCATAGGGCGCGCAGTTGGCCGACCCCCCGGTCAGCTTGCCGACAACCACCACCGCGTTGTCGACACCTTCCTCGGACAGGATGCGCTGCGCCTCGGCGGCGAGCGCCTCGTCCTCCTCGACCGCGACGACCGTTTCGGCCAGGCGCGCGATCACCGCTGCCGAATAGCCAAGGCCGCAGCCGATGTGCAGCACCAGTTCGCCCGGTTGCACGTCAAGCGCGTCCAGAAGCTTGGCCAGCGTGCGCGGCTCCAGCACGACCCGCCCCGGCGCAAGATCGAGGTTCTCGCCGACATAGGCCGCCTCGCGTCTGGCTACCGGCACAAAGGTCTCACGCGGCACGGAGAGCATCGCGTCGATGATCGGGAACTTGGTCACATCCGAGGGGCGGACCTGAGTATCCACCATCATCACACGGCGGCTGGCGAATTCGCTCATTCTGAACTCATCGGTCTGATTGGTTTCACAGGCAGTGTTGCCACAGATGCCTGCATGCCGCAACCGGCCTTTGGTTGATTTTCATGAGTTTGGCCGCCACGGGGCCGTGACGATCAGGCGTCGTTCGCCGGGTGTGGCCGCCAGCCCACGGCCCGTTCGCCCAACTGCCGGAATTTGTCCGAAATCTGTGTCAGACGCCCGCGCCATTCCGGCTGCGGCTCCTGCCCCTCGGTCAGCTTGAAGAAGACCTGCAACATGCAGGCGAGCGCGAAGGGTTCGATCAGCGCGGCCTTGATTGCCCAGGCAAAGACCAGGGCAAAGATATAGAGGCCTCCGCTTGCATCCCCCGGCAAAAGCCAGATCAGCCCAGTTGCCGGAGCCAGCATGAAGAGGAAGACCACCGCCGCCAAAACCCAGCTGATCAGCGTCAGCCAGGCCGCGTTCACCAGCATGGCCCGCCCGTTCTGCGCGTAAAGGACAAGGCCGTCATGCGCGGCCTCCCAGGCGTTCTCCGACCGGGTGCGGATGGCGTGGGCAAGGATGATCTCGTCCACCAGCCCGACCGAAAGCCGCAAGTAGGCCCGGACCGCCGCCATGATCTGATTGAGCCCCGGGATCGGCAGGATGGTCATGACCCCCTCGACCAGCCCGGTGATCACCCCGATCACCCCTTTGACCAGCCGGTCCAGAGCAAAAAGCGCGGAAGCCTGACCGAAACGTTCGGCGACCACCGAGCGGGCAAAGGCGATCTGGCCATGGCCATAGGGCACGGGCCTGCCGTCCAGATATTCCACCATCACCGCGATCTGCCCGGCCTTGACCAGATAGAGGAGATAGTCCCGGAAAAAGAAGATGACCCCTGCTGTCAGGCCGAAGCCGAAGATACCGCCCCACAGCGTACTGGAGGTCTGGAACTCCTCGTCCCCGAAGATGCCGATGCCATAGCCGGTCCCGGCACCGGCCCCTGTCATGAGGATCAGTGCCGCGCCGACCGCGAAAAACACGAGCGCACGGAAGATCAGGAACGGCGCCGTCCGGATCATCAGGCCCAAGGCCCTGGCAATGCTGAAATCCCACATCGTCGTGCTTCCAATCTCTTCCCGTCACGGTGGCCCGGAGCGGCGCGAGAATCAAGCCGCATGGCAGGAAACAATCCATGCTCGCCCCGTTGCTTAGCAAAGTCTTCAGGATTCGAGTCGAAGCTGGCCTTGAAGAACAAAGGAGGACCAGATGGCCGCTTCCCGCCTTTCCCTCACCGACGAACTGGCTGAAATCCGGGCCGAGATCGCCCGCCTGCAACAACGCGAGATCCGCCTGCAGGCCTTGGCCGACGACCTGCCGGCGATCCCGGTCTTCCGTCGGGGCTGGCCGATGTTGCGCAAATCGGCGACTGCCGTTTCGGCGTGACCGGCCTCAGCCCTCGATCAGCGCCTGGACACGGGCCACGCCTGCGGCGACCAGGCCTGCGTCTCCCCGCGCCTCCACATTCAGCCGCAGCAGCGGTTCGGTGTTCGAGGCGCGCAGGTTCAGCCGCCAGTCGCCGAAATCCAGGCTCAGCCCGTCGGTGCGGTCAGAGGATCGGGCTTCCGGCTCGAGCGTGGCCTGAACGCGGGCGACCACGGAGGGCAGATCGGCGACGCGGAAGTTGATCTCTCCTGACGAGGGAAAATCGCGCCGCATCGCGCCGACAAGTTCACTGACGCTTTGCCCCCGGTCCGACACGAGTTCTGCCAGCTTCAACCAGGGAATCATTCCGGAATCGCAATACATGAAGCCCCGGAAATAGTGGTGCGCACTCATCTCACCACCGTAGACCGCGCCTTCCCGGCGCATTGCCGCCTTCAGGAAGACGTGACCCGTCGGCGCGAGGATCGACCGCCCGCCGCCCTTCCGGACGGCATCCTGAACGGCCCACACGACACGGGGATCATGGACGATTGCCGCGCCGGCCTGATGTGCGAGGTGGGCCGAAGCAAGCAGCGCCACCACATGCTCGCCGTCGACGAAACCACCATCGCCGTCAAACAGGAAACACCGGTCGAAGTCACCGTCGAAAGCCACACCGAACTCCGCCCCCGACTGCCTGACTGCGGCTGCCGTCACGGGGCGGTTCTCTGGCAACAGCGGGTTCGGAATGCCGTTCGGAAAGGTTCCGTCTGGCTGATGGTGCATCCGGACAAGGTCCAACTTCTGACCTCGGATCGCCAATCCCTCCGCCAGTGCGTCCAGCGTCGGTCCCGCCGCCCCGTTGCCCGAATTCATCAGGATCCGCAGGGGGCCAAGATCACCCGCTCCGACAAAGCTCGCCACATGGGCCACATAGTCCGCCCGCACCGAGGACCGATCCTCGCGCATGCCGCCCGGAGCCGCGGGCAATGCGTCCCGGCCTTCCGTCAGCGCCCGGATGCGGGCGAAATCCGCATCAGGCAGGGGCACCGCGCCCTGCCCCACCAGTTTCATCCCGTTGTATTCGCGCGGATTGTGCGAGGCGGTGACACAGATCCCGCCCCCCGCGCCCAGATGCGCGGTGGCGAAATACATCTCCTCGGTCCCGGCCATCCCGAGGTCAAGAACCCACACCCCCGAAGCCACCAGTCCCGCCGCCACCGCATCGGCCAAAGCGGGTGAGCTTTCCCGGCAATCGCGTGCCAGCACCACCGCTCCGGCCCCGGTCACTGCGGCGAAGGCCCGGGCGATCCGCTCGGCGATGGTTTCGGTCAGTTCGGTGCCAAGGCGGCCCCGGATGTCATAGGTCTTGAAGGCGCTCATAGCCCGACAGGATCATCCCCGCGCGCCGTAGTAAAGCCCCACGACATGCTCCGCCTCGGCAAAGAAAAGCCAGCGGGCGGCCATCGCGCCCGCCAGATGCAGGGCGGCGGCCAGCGCGATCCCCCAAAGGCCGAGCGGCAGGAGGAGGATCACCGCGGGAAGGATCGACGCCAGCACCAGCGCAATCTTCCGCAGCTTTGCCGCATGTTTCCGCCCCACCACGAAGATCATCTCGCGTTTCAGGTAGTTCCCCGCCGTATGCGCCGGGTCCAGCACCGAGGGCACCCCCAGCCCGTCCAGCCCCGTCGCGATTCCCAGGGTCTGACCGGCCCGCGCGAAGGCTCCATCCCCCACTTTCCAGACCGCAAGCAGCACCACGCCCACCGCCAGCAGCAGCACAGGCGCCCAGGTGCAGCCCGAAAGCGTCGCACCCCCGGCCAGTGCGAAGGTCAGGAACATCACTGGCGTCAGCCAGTGGTGCCAGCGCGGGACCGCCTTGATCTGGGTGTAGATCATCGCGGTGGTGAAGACGGTGAGGAGTGCCAGCGCACCGCCGACCTGACCCACAAGGCGCGGCAGGCCAAGACTGAAGATGCCCGACAAGGCGACCGGCGCGAGGATCACAAGGGTAGCGACCGAGGCCCAGGCCTCGCGGCTCAGCCAGCTCGTCCGCCATTGCGTGAAGGCTTTCAGCGCGTTCTTCGGGTTGCCAAGGTGGAAGGTCGAGGCGAGGAGCCCCGCCACCGCCAGCCCATAGCCCAGCCCCCAAAGGAAGAACGCCGCCCAGCCCGAGGGCGTGATCGCCCCCCAGCCGAGGAAGGCGAGGAAACCGAAGCCCAACCCGGACAGCGTGGAGAACAGGATGACCGAAGGTGCCGGATGCATCAGATTTTCCCCAGCATCCGGTCAAGCCAACCGGCGATCCCGCTCGCCTTGACGTCCAGAAGCGGTGCCAGCGGACTGGCCACCCCCGGCCCCTTCTTGCGCGGCGGCAGGTATTTGTTGGTGGGTTTGGTTCCCATCCCGGGCATCAGGTCATAGCCGCCACGGTCGGCCACCAGTTTGGACACCTTGCTCTCCGGATCGGCGAAATCGCCGAAATGGCGGGCATTGGTCGGGCAGGTCCGCACACAGGCGGGCTCGCGGTCTTCCTCGGGCAGGTTGTCGTTGTAGATCCGGTCGACGCAGAGGGTGCATTTCTTCATCACCCCCTGCGCGTCGTCCAGTTCCCGCGCGCCATAGGGGCAGGCCCAGGCACAAAGACCGCAGCCGATGCAGGCGTCCTCGTTGACCAGCACGATCCCGTCCTCTGCCCGCTTGTAGCTGGCCCCTGTCGGGCAGACGGTGACGCAAGGCGCATCCTCGCAGTGCAGGCAGGACCGCGGGAAGGTCACGACCTGCGCCGGGCCATCGGGGACTGCGACCTGGTAGGAATGCACCCGGTTCAGGAAGGTGCCCGAGGGGTCGGCCCCATAGGGGTTCTGGTCGGACAGGCCGATCCCGGCGTCGTTCCAGCCCTTGCAGGCGGTGACGCAGGCCTGACAGCCGACGCAGGTGTCAAGGTCGATCACCAGGCCAAGGCGTTTTTCGGTGGTTGCTGGCAAGGCGGTCATCGTGACACCTCCCCTAGCCCCAGGAGTTTTCGAAAACTCTTGGCAAAGTCCTTCGACGAATTCTGGCGGCCGCCACCGGCGCGCGGCGGGTCGGGCAATTTGCCGAACAATGGTTCCACTGTCCCCCTCAGGTGATCCCCGGCTGCCACCCGCTCCACCCGCACCCGCTGGTCGAACCAGGCGGCCTGGCCGGTGACAGGGTCGGAGTTCGACAGGCGCACGCCCTTCTCTGGCAACAGCTCGGAAATCAGGTGGTTCAAGAGGAACCCCGTCGTGGCCTCCGGAGCATCCGCATCCAGCGCCCAGGCCCCTTTGCGCTTGCCGATGGCGTTCCAGGTCCAGATGGTGTTCTCGTTCAGCGCGGCCATATGGGCCACCGGCACCACTATGGTTCCCGCCCGACTGGAGATCCTTGCCCAGTCCCCCTCGGCAAAGCCCTGCGCCTCCCAGATTTTTGTTGGCAAATACAGATAGTTATGCCCCTTGATCTGCCGAAGCCAGGCGTTCTGGCTGCCCCAGGAGTGATACATGTCCATCGGCCGCTGGGTCAGGGCGTGGACGGGATAGCCAAAGGCGGCATCCTCGTCGCCATAGGGCGCGTACCAGACCGGCAGCGGGTGCATCGCCTGCTTCAACCGCTCGCGCAGGTGGTCTGGCGGCTGGCGGGGGCCGAAACCTTCGGCGGCCAGCTGGAAGCGGCGCATCGGCTCGGACCAAATGCTGAAGAGATAGGGCTGCGGGGTTTCGTAGAGGCCAAGCTTCACCGCCCAGTCCTGGTAGGCTGCGTTCCATGGCTTGTAGAAAGCCGCCTCTTCCGGGACATGCGCCTGACAGAAGGCGCCGTTCTCGATATAGCGCTGCATCTGGTCGGGGTTCGGCGCGCCCCGGCCCGTGGCCTCGCCATTGCCCCGGAACCCCATCAGGGGCCCTACCCCGGGGCGACGCTGGTGGTTCACGATATAGTCGGCGTAGTCCTTGAACTTCGGACTGCCGTCCTCGTTCACCATTCCCGGCAAGCCGAGCCTTGCGCCCAGATCCAGCAGCACCGACTGGAAGCAACGCACCTCTCGGTCCGGCTCCAGCACCGGCCAGCGGATCGCATCGCCTGCCGCGTCGGGCTCGGAAATCGGGCGGTCCAGAAGGCTGATGCAGTCGTGGCGTTCGAGATAAGTGGTGTCGGGCAGGATCAGGTCGGCATAGGCCACCATCTCGCTGGCATAGGCGTCGGAATAGATGATCCGGGGGATCAGATATTCGCCGTCTTCGCCCTGCTCCGTCAGCATCTCCATCACACGGGCGGAGTTCATCGAGGAATTCCACGACATGTTCGCCATGTAGAGGAACAGCGTGTCGATCCTGTACGGGTCCCCGGCATGGGCGTTCGGGATGACCATGTGCATCAGCCCATGCGCCGAGAACGGGTTTTCCCAGGAAAACCCCTTGTCGATCCGGGCAGGCTGACCATCGGGCAGAAGGCACAGATCGTCGGGCGAGCGGACATAGCCCAGATGCGGGCCGGTCAGCGGCTTGCCCGGTGTGGTCACGAAGTGGGGCGTCGGGTGCGCCTCGATGGGTTTCGGATAGGGCGGTTTCAGCCGGTAGCCGCCGGGGGATTCCAATGAGCCAAGCAGGATCTGCAACAGATGCAGCGCGCGGGCGGTCTGGAAGCCGTTGGAATGCGCCGAGATCCCCCGCATGGCGTGGAAGCTGACCGGACGGCCGGGCATGTCGGCATGTTCGTTGCCGCGGAAATCCACCCAGGGCTGGTCAAGCGTGATCGCCTGTTCAAAGGCCACTTCAGCCAGTTCCGCCGCAAGCTGGCGGATGCGGGTCGCCGACACCCCGCAGCGCGCGGCAACCGCTTCGGGTGCATAGTCCGGCTTCAGGTATTCCTCGACCATATGCCGGAACACCGTTCGGTGCCCCTGCCATTCCGCGCCAAGGTCGGGTTCCACCCCCTTGCCGTCCCAGGGCGCAGGATGCCCGGTGCGGCGGTCGATGACGAAGGGCTGGCTTTCGGCGTTCTTGACGAACAGGCCCTTCTCCGGCCCCTCGGCTTCGTTGATCAGCAGCGCCGCGTTGGTCCACTGTGCGAGATAGTCGAGATCGACCTTCCCGGCTTCCAACAGGCAGTGGATGAGCGACAGGATCAGAAGGCCATCGGTGCCGGGCGTGATCCCGATCCAGTCATCGGCCACCGCCGAATAGCCTGTCCGCACCGGATTGACCGAGATCACCCGCGCGCCCCGCGCCTTGAGCTTGCCGAGGCCGATCTTGATCGGGTTCGAGTCATGATCCTCGGCCACCCCGAACATGACGAACAGTTTCGTCCGCTCCCAATCCGGCTGGCCGAATTCCCAGAACGCCCCGCCGATGGTGTAAATGCCCCCGGCCGCCATGTTCACCGAGCAGAACCCGCCATGTGCCGCATAGTTCGGCGTGCCGAAATTCTGCGCCCACCAGCCGGTGAGGCTCTGGCTCTGGTCGCGGCCGGTGAAGAAGGCCAGCTTTTCCGGTGCCGTCTCTCGCAGCGGCTTCATCCAGGAAACCGCCGTGGACAAGGCCTCTTCCCAGGAAATCTCCTCGAACGCCCCCGAGCCCCTTGGCCCCACCCGCCGCAAGGGCGCCTTCAGCCGCGAGGGCGCGGTGACCTGCATGATCCCCGAGGCACCCTTGGCGCAAAGGACGCCCTTGTTGATCGGATGGTCCCGGTTGCCCTCGATATAAGCGACCTTTCCGGACTTCAGATGCACGTTGATCCCGCAGCGGCAGGCGCACATGTAGCAGGTGGTCTGGCGAACCTCGTCGCCGACCTCGCGCTGCGTCTCCACCCTCGGCTGGTTCACGCACCCTCCCCGGCCATCACGGCCTGAGCTTCCAGCGCAATCTGGCGCTCTTCATCAGCCGGAACAATCCAGATCGCGACACGGCTGGTCGTATCGTGCAATTCGCCTGCATTGTGACGATTGGCCGGTTCATCGACCACGACCCCCAGGAATTCCAGGCCACGCAGGATCGCGCCGCGCACCTTGTGGTCGTTCTCGCCGATCCCGCCGGTGAAGACGACCGCGTCCAGTCCCCCCATCGCGGCGACCATGCTGCCTGCATGCCGGACCGCCCAGTAGCTGAAATGGTCCAGCGCAAAACGGGCCTCCGGTGTCGCCGCCCGGTGCAGGACGCGCAAGTCGTTCGACCCGGCAAGCCCGACGAGGCCGCTTTCCCGGTTCAGGATCACACCCGCCCGGTCGATCCCGTGCAGTGCGGCCAACCGCAGGACAGCGTTGCCGTCGATGCCGCCGGTCCGGGTTCCCATCGTCAGCCCGTCGAGCGGCGAATAGCCCATTGTGGTGGCAACCGAACGACCGTTCACAATCGCGGCGAGGGAACAGCCGTTGCCGAGGTGACAGGCGAGCAGCCGTCCAGGCAAAGCGCCGCGCGACCGCAGGATGCGCACAAGGGCGGCAAAACTGATGCCGTGAAAGCCATAGCGCCGCAGGCCGCGGTCACGCTCCGCCAAAGGAAGCGCATAGCTGGTGGCGAGGTCCGGGTTCGTCGCGTGAAAGGCCGTGTCGAAGGACACGTACTGCGGCAGGTCCGGCGCAAGGGCCGCAACAGACTGAATTCCCACCAGATTCGCCGGATTGTGCAGGGGCGCGAGTGGAACGCAGGCCTCGATCTGCCGCAGCACCTCTGGCGTGACTCGGGCCGTCGCCGTCAGGTCCGCCCCGCCATGCACCACCCGGTGCGCCGCCGCCGTCAGCTGCTCTACCGGGACACCGGCCTCGGCAAGCCCCGCGGCCATCGCCTGCCGATGCCCGTCGGCGCCGATCTCGGGCACGAAGGCCTTGGCGACCTCGCGAAGTCCGTCGAAGACCTTCAGCTTCAGCGAAGACGAACCTGCGTTCACAATCAACAGCATCAGATCAACGCCTTGCCCAGGCCAAGGGCGGCCAGGCCCGCCAGCAGGATGATCGCAAAGCGGCGGAAATCCTGCGGATCGGTGCCAAAGAAATGCCGCCCGCCCAGCCAGTTGCCCAGAAGCGTGACCGGCAAGGCGATCAGCGCGGCCCAGAGCGTGTCCCATGTCACCAGCCCCGCCAGCCAGTAGAGCGGCGCGGAATAGATGTCGAGCAGCGGGAAATAGGCGATCAGCGTCGCGCGGAACACCGCCGCCGGCATCGGCTGTGCGGCGAAAAAGGCCGCCACCGGCAGCCCCCCCATCCCCGGCGCGTTGGCGAGGCCCGAGATCACCCCGGCGACACCGTTCGCCGCCCCGCTCCGCGCCTCGGCCGCCATCCGCCAGCCGGCCAGCAGCACGACGCACATCAGAAGGACATAGCCCGAAATCACCGCCCGCGCCGTGTTCTCGGACACGCCGGTCAGCACCCACAACCCCAAGGGCAGCCCGATGGCAGCCCCCGCCATCAACCAGCCCACGCGCTTCCAGTCCACCGCCGGACCGGCGCCTTTGGCGGCCTGGATCGACATGACTGTTTCCAAAATGACCACAACCGCCACAAAATTTAGCGGATTGGTCACCAGACTGGAGGCAGCAATCAGCAGGGCCGAGAAGCCAAACCCCGAATAGCCCCGCACGAACCCCGCCACGAGGCACGCCACACCCATCCAGACCAGCGCCAGCGGGCCAAGGTCATAGGGCATGACGGCGGGTTCCTGGAATTGTTCGCCGAAGAATTTTCGGCTCGCGCATCAGACCACCTGCGGCCGCATGTCGGCCTTGGAGATCCCCGCCACCTCGACCGGCTTCTTCATCGCATCGCGGCGGAAGGGCTCGCCCAGTTCCTGATTGATCATCGCCTCGATCAGCGTGGTCTTGCCGGCCATCTGGTCCTTGATGGCCTTTTGCAGCGCCGAGGTCAGCTCTTCCATCGTCCGGGCCTGCACGGCCTGCAAGCCGCAGGCCTTGGCGATACCGGCATAGCTCACTTCGGTGTCCAGTTCGGTGCCGACGAAGTTGTCGTCATACCAGAGCGTCGAGTTGCGCTTTTCCGCCCCCCACTGATAGTTGCGGAAGACGACCATGGTGACCGCGGGCCATTCCTTGCGGCCGATGGCGGTCAGTTCCGTCACCGCGATGCCGAAGGCGCCGTCACCCGAAAAGCCCACGACGGGCGTGTCGGGGCAGCCGATCTTGGCGCCGACGATGGACGGGAGCCCGTAACCGCAGGGCCCGAAGAGGCCCGGTGCCAGGTATTTCCGCCCGGCCTCGAAGGACGGGTATGCGTTGCCGATGGCGCAGTTGTTGCCGATGTCGGAGGAGATGATCGCCTCTTTCGGAAGCGCCGCCTGGATCGCGCGCCAGGCCATCCGGGGGCTCATCCAGTCGGGCTTGGCCTTGCGGGCGCGTTCGTTCCAGGTGGTGCCGGGATCGTCCTGTTCGTGATCCATCGAGGACAGCTGCTGCGCCCAGGCGGATTTCTTCTGCGCGATCATGGCCTTGCGCTCTGCCCGCCCGGCGTCGCCTGCCGTCTTCGACAGCCGCGCGAGGATCCCCTCGGCCACCTTTTTCGCATCGCCCACGATACCCACCGTCACCGGCTTGGTCAGGCCGATCCGGTTCGGGTTGATGTCGACCTGGATGATCTTCGCGTCCTTCGGCCAGTAGTCAAGGCCGTAGCCCGGCAGGGTCGAGAACGGGTTGAGCCGCGTCCCGAGCGCCAGCACCACGTCGGCCTGCTGGATCAGCTCCATCCCCGCCTTCGACCCGTTATAGCCCAAGGGCCCCGCGAACAGCGGATGCGAGCCGGGGAAGGCATCGTTGTGCTGGTAGCCGACGCAGACCGGGGCAGAAAGGCGCTCGGCCAGCGCCATCGAGGCCGGGATCGCGCCGCCGATCACCACGCCCGCGCCGTTCAGGATCACCGGGAACCTGGCTGAGGACAGCAGCTGCGCCGCCTGCGCCAGCGCATCCTCACCGCCTGCGGGGCGCTCGAACTCCACCATGGCGGGCATCGCCACGTCGATCACCTGGGTGAAGTAGTCCCGCGGCATGTTGATCTGCGCCGGCGCGGACTGACGCTTGGCCTGCAGGATCACGCGGTTCAGCACCTCGGCCACGCGGGAGGGGTCGCGGACTTCCTCCTGGTAGCAGACCATGTCCTTGAAGAGGGCCATCTGTTCCACTTCCTGAAAACCGCCCATCCCGATGGTCTTGTTCGCGGCCTGCGGCGTGACAAGAAGCAAGGGCGTATGATTCCAGTAGGCTGTTTTCACCGCGGTGACAAAGTTGGTGATCCCCGGGCCGTTCTGGGCAATCATCATCGACATCTTTCCTGAAGCGCGGGTAAACCCATCGGCCATCATCCCGCCGGAGCCTTCATGGGCGCAATCCCAGAAGTGGATTCCAGCCTTGGGAAAGATGTCGGAGATCGGCATGAAGGCGGAGCCGATGATGCCGAAGGCATGTTCGATTCCGTGCATTTGCAGCACTTTTACGAAGGCTTCCTCGGTCGTCATTTTCATCGCGGCTCTCCAATATCCCTTGCGGCCAGATAAGGCCAGTTGCGCGCAATCTACTGCCACGCCCAGCCGTGACTTAGGGCCAGTTTCAACGGCCCGGTAGGGCCAGTCACTGCTCCTCGTTCGACTGCGTCTCCTCGTCGCGCTGCAACGACGACGTCATCGACGAGCGACCGCCCGGGCAATCCGTGCGATGCCGTCGGCAATGCGTTGCGGCGCGATCGAGGAATAGGCGAGGCGGTAGAAGTTGCGCGGCCCCTCATCTGCAAAGAAGGCGCGGCCCGGTTCGATGAGGACGCCCTCGGCACGTAGCCGCAGGGCCAGCGCCTCGGTGTCCACGCCTTCGGGTGCGCGCATCCAGAAGCTCGACCCGCCGAAACCGCCCTGCCCGGCGACCTCCAGCCCCTCGGCTGCAAGCGCCTCGGCCATGACCTGACGGCGGCGGCGGTAGGCGTTCTTCATCCGGTTGACCAGCGCGTCATAGTGCCCGAGGCCCAGGAAATAGGCCATCGTGCGCTGGATATGGCCGGGCGGGTGCTTCAGCATCAGCCCGCGCAGCGCCCGGGCCTCGGCGATGAAGCCGGACGGGCCGACGAGGTAGCCGAGGCGGAGACCAGGAAAGACGGATTTCGAGAAGCTTCCGGCGTAGATCACCCGCCCCCCCCGGTCGAGCGATTTCAGCGCCGGGGCGACGGGCTTCAGGAAGGACATCTCGAATTCGTAGTCGTCCTCGATGATGGCGAAGCCGGCGCGTTCCGCGGCCTCCAGAAGCGCCACGCGGCGGTCGACGGGCATGGTGGCGTTGGTCGGGCACTGGTGCGAGGGGGTGGTGAAAACAACTTCCGCATCAAGGCCTTGCACGGGAAGGCCCTGGGCGTCGACATCCACCGGGACCGTCGTCGCCCCCGTCGCTGCGACGATGGCGCGCCAGGCCGGATAGCCCGGATTTTCCACCACGGCGCGGCGGCCCGGCCCCAGAAGCGCGGTGGCGGCGATCCAGAGCGCGTTCTGCGCGCCGAGGGTCAGAAGCACCTCGTCCTCCCGCGCGGCGATGCCACGACGGGGGAGGATGGTGCGCAGAAGCTCCTGTATCAGCAGCGGGTCGTCGCGTTCGTAGTAGTCGGTGGTCAGCGCGGCAAAGTCGCGCTTGCCAAGCGCGCGCAGCGCGCATTGCCGCCAGTTCTGGTGGTCGAAGAGGGTTGGGTCGGCCTGACCGTAGATGAAGGGAAAGGGGTAGCGATCCCAGTCCTCGGGCCGGTCGACCTTTGGCACCAGCGTAAAGCGGCCACCGGTCAAGCCCTTGAAGTCAATGGCCTCGGCCCGGGGTTCGGCCTGGGGGAACTCGGGTGCCAGGGGGGCGGTATCCGAGACGAAATAGCCCGACCGTCCGGCGGAGGTGAGGTAGTCCGAGGCGACGAGATCGGCATAGGCCAGCGTCACGGTGATCCGGCTGACGCCGAGGTGTTCGGCCAGTCCGCGCGACGACGGCATCCGGCTGCCGGGGCGGAAACGGCCGGCGAGGATGCCTTGCGTGACCATGGCGCGGATCTGTTGCTGGAGCGATCCGGTGGTTCCGGGGGTCAGGTAGAACGCTTCGGGCGGGATGGCGGCCATGAGTCCAGATTAGGCGGTTGAGAACTCTGGAGCAATGGCGGGAATCCGGGGCCGCAGGGGCGGCTACAGCGCGTATTCATTGCGTATGCATCCGATGCATACGCGCGTATGGCACTCCGGGCATTAACCTTGCGGGTCGAATGGTTGCGTAGGGTGGGCAAGCTACCCACGTTGGACGGGCGTGTAGGAAGATTGCCCACCCTACGGGGCGGTGGATACACCTTCCTTCCGGGCAAAGAAAAAGGGCGTCCGTCGCCGGACACCCTCCCCACCCTTCAAAGGGCTCAATGCTTACCCGAACACCCGCGTCAGCGCGCCGTCGATCGCCGTGGTGATCTCGTCGATGTCGTCCTTCGTCGCGATCAGCGCGGGCGACAGGCAGAGCGTGTTGTTCATCCCCGGGACCGAGCGGTTGGTCATCCCGATGATCACGCCCTGCGCGTTGCAGTCGGCGACCACGGCGGCGACTTTCTTCTCGTCCATCGGCTCTTTGGTGGCGCGGTCGGCCACCAGTTCAGCGCCAAGGAACAGGCCCTTGCCGCGGACATCGCCGATGACCTTGTGCTTGTCCATCAGCGCCTGGAGGTTGCCAAGGCAATAGTCGCCCATCGCCAGCGTGTTGGCCAAGAGCCCCTCTTCCTCGATGATCTTCATGTTCTCCAGTGCCGCCGCCGGGCCGGAAGTGCAGCCGCCGAAGGTGGAGATGTCGCGGAAGTAGCTCATCGGGTCCGAGGGGTCGTCCTTGAACATCTCGAAGACGGCTTCGGTGGTCACGGTGCAGGAGATCGCCGCGTAGCCGGAGGCGACGCCCTTGGCCATGGTCACGAAGTCGGGCTTGATGCCGTAGTGCTGGTAGCCGAACCAGGTGCCGGTACGGCCGACGCCGCAGACGACTTCATCAATCGCCAGGAGGATGTTGTATTTCTTGCAGATTTCCTGCACGCGGTCCCAGTAGCCCTGCGGCGGGACGATGACGCCGCCGCCGGCGGTGACGGGTTCCAGGATCAGGCAGCCGACGGTGTCGGGGCCTTCGCGGAGGATGACTTCCTCGATGGCATCAGCGGCGCGCTGGCCGTAGTTCTCCACGTCCCACTGCTTGCGGTATTCCAGGCAATGCGGCACGCGGATGAAGCCGTCGGGGAACGGCCCGTACTGCATGGCCCGCTGGTCCTGCCCGGCAGAGGCAAGGGCGGCGATGGTGGTGCCGTGGTAATCGCGGTCGCGATACAGGATCTTCCACTTCTTGCCGCCGTGGTGACGATGCGCGATCTGGCGCACCATCTTGTAGACTTTCTCGTTCGCCTCGGAGCCCGAGTTGTTGAAGTAGACGCGGGACAGGCCCGGCATCTTTTCGATCAGCGCCTTCGAGAAGAGCGCGCCGGGGATCGACCCTGCGGAACCGGCGAAGTAGTTCAGCTTGATCAGCTGGTCGCGGACGGCATTGGCGATCGACTCGCGGCCATAGCCCACGTTGACGGTCCAGACCCCGCCGGACACCGCGTCGAGATGTTCCTTGCCCTTGGCATCCCAGACGCGCATCCCCTTGCCCTCGACGATGACGCGGGGGTCGGTGGTCTCGTACTGCTTGTGCTGGGAGAGGTGGTGCCAGACATGGATGCGGTCGGCCTCGACCACGGCGCCGATGTCGTTCATTCCCGCATAGTCTTCCATGGGGCAGTCCTTTCGTGATCCATTTCGCGCGCCAGTATCGGGGATCGCGGACAAAGCGGTTAGGACCAGAGATACTTGGCCGATAAGGCCAGTCAGACCTGGTAGTAGTCGCGATACCAGTCGACGAAGCGGGCCAGGCCGGTGGCAAGGTCGGTTTCGGGGCGGAACCGCGTCAGACGCTCCAGCAGCGAACAGTCCGCCCAGGTCGCGGGCACGTCGCCCGGCTGCATCGGCAGGAAGTTGCAGATCGCCTTGCGACCGACCAGCTCTTCGATGGTGCGGATGAACGCCATCAGATGGACCTTGTCGGAATTGCCGATGTTGACGATGCGCCAGGGCGCGACGGGGCTGAGGCTGTCGCCCTCGACCGGCACTCCGCGCGCATCCGGCGCCGGGGGGGCGAGCGGGATCAGGCGGCTGACGCCCTCGACCAGATCCTCGACAGCGGTAAAGTCGCGCCAAAGCTCGCCGTGGTTGTAGACGTCGATCGGGCGGCCATGAAGGATGGCGTCGGTGAACTTGAAATAGGCCAGATCGGGCCGGCCCCAGGCACCGTAGACGGTGAAGAAGCGGAACAGCGTGACCGGAAGGCCCCAGAGATGGGCATAGGAATGCGCCAGCCCCTCCACCGCCTTCTTGGTCGCGGCATAGACGGTCAGCGGGTGGTCGGTCCGGTCGGTCTCACGATAGGGCATCTCGGGGTTCGCGCCGTAGACCGATGAGGTCGAGGCGATCATCAGATGCTTGACGCCAAGGCGCTTGGCGAGTTCCAGCACGTTGAAACTGCCGGTGATATTGGTCTCGATGTAGGAGCGCGGCTCGCTGAGGCTGTAGCGCACCCCGGCCTGAGCGGCGAGGTGGATGATCACGTCAGGCGCAAAGTCCCCGGCCACCCGGTCAAGGGTTCCGGCCTCTTCCAGCATCGCTTCGGTCGCGGAAAACCCGGGGGACTGGAGCAGGATCGCATGCCGCTTCCGCTTGAGCTTCACGTCGTAGTAGCTGGTCATCCCGTCATAGCCGTGGACCTGGTGGCCAGCTGCAAGCAGGTGACGGGCGAGGTGAAAGCCGATGAAGCCGGCCGTCCCGGTGATGAGGATCTTCTGCACGCCGAATTCTCTCCGCGCCCGATTGCGGCGGACAATCCCTGCGGTGTGCAGCCAAGTCAAGCCCGCGCCAGATGAAACGCCCGGACGAAACGCATGGTCCGCGAGACGAAGCCCTTGCAGCCCCCTGCCGCATCAGCTATCCCCACCCCACCTTCGCGGCGGGTTGGCGGAGAGGTTACGCAGCGGATTGCAAAGCCGCTAAGAAATCCGCGCCCCCGCAAGACTTACCCCCTAAAATGGTATCACGACAAACCGGGAACGCCTGGCGAACGTGATACGGGCCTCGGCCGTCGCTATGGCTAAGGTTGTCACCCTTCACGGCGCGCGGCCGGGCGGGTGGGCAAAGGATCGGTGGGCATGGATTGAGGCGGTTATCGCCGATGGTCAGCTCACCCCTTTGGCGCGCCTGGTGGCCGTTGTCCTGGCCCAAGGCTTTGCCAATCACGAAACCGCAGAGTGTAGGCCGGGGCTTGCCGCCCTGGTGCAGAAGGTTGCCAGCTCGAGGGCTTCCGTCATGCGGGCGCTTGCCGATTTGCAGGCGGCCGGATGGCTAGAACGGCGGGGCGGGGAAGCGCCTGGCCGTGCGGCGGGATACGCCTTCCGGCGGCCGGAACCCGTCTCAAAAATGAGACCCGAACCCGTCTCACCCGTGAGACCCGAACCCGTCTCACCTGTGAGCGCAACGGGTCTCAATCCTGAGATTTCCCCCTGCACCCCCTATAAGGATAAACCACAATTGAACCACAGCGCGCGCCCGCACCCTCGGGCTTTGATGAGGGGGCTTCCGAAACCGCAATGCACGACCACGGCAGTTGCCCCCGGATCATGGGCGGCCGAGCGGTGGGACGCATGGCTTCAGGCCGAGGGCTTCCCGCCCCTCGAGCGGATCGGCCGGAAGATCGAAGGCGGGTTTGAAATGCCGATCACAGTTGCCCCGGCCAAGGGTGAACAAGTGCCCTATGGCATCGCCCGGCGGTGGGCGGATTGGCTGAGAAGCAGAGCTTGACGAAGATCAGGAGGCAGGAAAATGCAACAGGCGACGAAGGACGAATGGCTACGGGGCGTGAAGGCGATTGCCGATTTCCTGGGGGTGAGTGACCGCACGGTGAAGCGGTGGATTGCCTCGGCCGCCGGGTTTCCGGTGCACCAGATCGGGGGCAGATACGCGGCGCATACCGGCGAGTTGCGCACCTGGGCCGCAACCCGTTGTGGTCGCGCGGCGGCTTGAATGTCCCCTTTTGTCCCCTTTTGGCACCTTTTGTCACTTTTCCGGGGCTAGGCACTACCCCTGGGGGCGGGCGTATGAATTGGGGCTATGAAAAAGCCCGGTTTCCTTTCCCGCCTCTTCCGCCCCTCAACCAAGGGGCTTGCCGATCCCGGCCCCGAAGTGTGGGGGTTCTTCGGGCTTACCGCCCCGGCGGCCGGGATCACGATCAGCCACGCCCAAGCCCTGCAAGTGCCCGCCGTGGCCTCGGCCGTCCGCCTGATTTCCGAGGCAACCGCAATCCTTCCCTGTCGGGTGATGGAACGTCAGGCGGACGGCACCTTTGCAGAAGCGCCCGATCACGAAGTGAACGAATTCCTTCAGGTTCGCGCAAACGACTGGACCACGCCCTTTGAGCTGATCCGCGACCTGGTGATTGACGGCTTGACCGATGATCGGGGCGGCCTGGCGCATGTGAATTACGGCGGCGGGCGGCCCTTCGAAATCATCCGCTACCGCACGGGCGTCATGAGCGTGACCTATGACCCGGTTACGAATGAGCCGACCTATCGGGTTGACAACCGCCGCATTCCCCTTGCCGAGGCCCTTCACCTTCGCAGCCCCTTCGGTAAGTCGCCCCTGTCCCTGGCCCTTCAGGCAATCGGGGTTGCGCACGTCCTGCAAAACCACGCGGCGGGCCTCTTCTCGAGGGGCGCGCGCCCGTCCGGTGCCCTGAAGTTTCCGAAGGGCATGGGTGAGGAAAGCGTGAAGCGGGCGCGGGCCGCCTGGCGCGAAACCCATGAGGCCGAAGGCGAAACCGGCAAGACGGCAATCCTGTATGACGGGGCCGAGTTTGAGGCTTTCACCTTCGCCTCTACCGATGCGCAATTTCTGGAAAACCGGAAGTTCCAAATCCTCGAGATTGCCCGTCACTTCCGGGTGCCCCCGTCCATGATCTTCGACATGGACCGGGCGACCTGGGGCAATACTGAACAGATGGGGCGCGAGTTCCTGACCTATTCCCTCGAGCCTTGGCTGAAGGCCCTCGAGAGCGCCTTTCAACGGGCGTTCTTCTACTCGGCCGAGGATCGGGGCCGCTATGTGGTCCGCTTCGACCGGGACGACATGACGCGGGCAGACTTCGCCACCCGGTCAAGCGTGGTCAACACCCTGATTGCTT
>JAFLCY010000015.1:0-25855 GCA_017303485.1 Rhodobacterales bacterium | reverse complement strand
CCCGAACGAGGGCCGCGATTGGTTTGGCTACGGGCCGAGGCCCGGCGGCGACGAATTCGAAAATCCGAACATCAACCCGGAAGCGGGCGGGCAGGCCCCGGCCAAAGAGCCGGGCGAAGAGGCAGGGGGCGCAAGTGCTGACAATCAGCCAGATTGAGGCGAACGCGGAAGATCAGGATCGGGGGGCCTGGTGCGACCTGGTGGAACCGTTCCGGGGTGAGCGGATCGGCATCCGGCTTTTGATTGCCGGGCCGGATAGCGCCACCCAAGGGGCCGCGCAACTGAAGCTTGCCGATGAATTGGCGGCCGAGCTGGACGAAGGCGGCCGGGTTTCGGCGGCGGCGCGGGAAGCGGCCCGGCTGCGGTGCCTGGCGCGGTGCATCAAGGATTGGGAAGCCGAGGAAGACGGCAAGCCCGTGCCCTTCAGCTTCGCCAATGTCCTTCGCCTTCTGAAGGCGGCGAAGTGGGTTCAGGCGCAAGCCGATGCTTTCGCGGGGGACCGGCGGCGGTTCGCCCCGGATCGGGGGGAAGAATGAAGCGCCTCGAGCTGAAGGCGGCGTGGACCGTCACCGAAGAGGGCGAGCTGGTCGGGCTGGCATCGGTTTTCAACACAAGGGACCGGGGCGGGGACGTGGTGCGTAAGGGGGCCTTCAGAAGCGCCCGCGCCCCTCTTCCGATGCTGGCAAGCCATGATCAAGCGGACGTGGTGGGGGTTTGGGATGCCCTCGAGGAAGTGGCCGAGGGCCTGAAGATAAAGGGCCGCCTGCTGGTCAAGGAAGTGGCCCGCGCCCGTGAGGTGCTGGCCCTGATCAAGGAAGGGGCCATGACGGGCCTTTCCATCGGATACGTCACCCGCAAGGCGAACCGCACCCAAGGCGGCCGCGACCTGGTGGACGTGGAGCTTTTGGAAGTTTCCGTAGTCGCGGTGCCCATGCACCCCGATGCCCGGATCACGGATGCGAAATCACAGAAAGGAACGGACATGGACCCCGAAGAGCTGGAAACCAAGCTGAAGGAAATCGAAACGAAGTCGCAGAAGGCGGCCGAGGCCCTGATTGCGGCGGCCGTGGCGGCGGCGACGAAGCCTTTGACCGACCGCCTGGCGGCCGTGGAAGCGAAGAGCAACCGCGCCAAGGGTGGCGGCGAGAACGAAGAGCCGAGCGAAGAGCGCAAGGCGTTCCGCGCCTATATCCAGCGCGGCAACCTGGCCGAGGAAGCCAAGGCGCTGACCGTCTCGAACGATCCGAGCGGCGGCTATCTGGCCCCGCCGGAATTCAACGCGGAAGTTCTTCGGGACATCGTGGAAATTTCCCCGATCCGGTCCCTGGCATCGGTGCGGGGCACGAATGCGCCTTCGGTGATCTATCCGACCCGCAAGCCGATGGGCAACGCAACCTGGGATGACGAGCTGGACGACGAAACCGAAACCGCGTCGAACAACATCTTCGGCACCCTCGAGGTTGTGGGCAAAGGCATGTCCACCTTCGTTGACGTGTCGAACATGCTTCTGCAAGACGCGGCCGAGGTCGAAACGGAAGTGCGGGTGGCCTTGGCCGAAGACTTCGAAAAGAAGGAAACCGTCGCCTTCTGCAACGGCAACGGCGTGACGCAGCCTGAAGGGTTCATGACCAACACTTCGGTTGCCGAGTTCAACAACGGACATGCGACCGTTCTTCAGGCCGATGCCCTGGTGAAGTTCCTCTATTCCATCACCCCGTCCTATCGGAACGCGGGCGTGTGGGTCATGAACGGCACGACCCTGGGCCTGGTCCGCCTTCTGAAGGATGGGCAGAACAACTATCTGTGGCAGCCGTCCTATCAGGCGGGCCAGCCTGAAACGATCCTCGGCCGCCCGGTGGTCGAAATCATCGACATGCCGGACCTGGCGTCGGGAACCTTCCCCATCGCCTATGCCGACTTCAGCGGCTACCGCATCCTGGACCGCCTGGCCCTGTCGATGCTGGTGGACCCCTATTCGCAGGCAACCCGCAAGATGACCCGCTACCACGCGGGGCGGCGTGTCGGCGGCAAGGTGATCATGCCCGCCAAGTTCAAGAAACTGAAGATGGCCGTCTAAGGCCCCTGAAACCTTCGGCGGGGCCGGAAGGCCCTGCCCCTCACCAAGAAAGGACATGGCGCGATGCGCGATCTTTACAACAACCTGAATGAGGCGAAGGCGCTTGACCCCGCCGTGTTCACGGCCGCCGCAAATGGCAACACCGTGGACCTGATCAACGCTTCGGGCGTCATGTTCGCCCTGGCAACCGGCGCAATCGCGGGCGCTGGTGTCTTCGGCGCGAAGCTTCAGGAAAGCGCGGACGGTTCCACCTGGGCGGACGTGCCTGCGAAGTGGGTGCAGTCCGAGGCCCCGGCCGTCCTGGCGGCAAGCTCGAGCTATCGCCTCGGCTACCTCGGCAAGCTGCGCTATGCGCGCCTGGTGCTGACCTACACTTCGGGCACGTCCATTGCGGCCGCCGCCGTGGCGATCCTGCGGCCCCTGTCCCGTCCGGCCGTCTGATGCCCCGGAAGCCGCCTCGGCTTTGCTCTTGTGGCCTGGTGATCCCGGCCGGTGAGCGGTGCGAGTGCGAGGCGGCGCGGGATCGGGAACGGAAGGCCCGCTTTGACCTGAAGCGCCCTTCATCTTCGGCCCGTGGATACACAAGCGCATGGGATAAGGCCCGCGCGGCCTTTCTCGAGAAACACAAGCGGTGCCTTTGGTGCGGTGATCCCGCAACGGTGGTGGACCACAAGACCCCCCACAAGGGCGATAAGGGCCTCTTTTGGGATCGGGACAACTGGCAACCCTTGTGTGCCCCCTGTCACAACAGCGCGAAGCAAAAGGCCGAGCGCGCAAGCCTGAAGAGGTAACGCAATGGCGATCTACAGCATGAAAGGGGCCAAGATTTCCATTGGCCTTGCGGTGGCGATGAAGAGCGGCGCATGGGTTGCCGGTGACTTCACCACGCCCCTGACGACGAAGACCGAGATCAAGGAACCTGAAACCCTGGCCGCCGCCGGGGAAGAGTTCGCGGAGCTGGCCTTCGAAAACGTGACCGATGGCACGGTGCGTGTCCTGAAGGGTGCGCGCAAAGGTGGCCTTCTCGAGTTCACCCACGGGCATGACTACGCGGACGCGGGGCAAGTGGCCTTGAAGGCCGCCTTCGAAGCCGAAAGCGATTACGCCTTTGAAATCGAATGGGCAGACAAGCCCACGTCTGGTGCGGCCCCGAAGAACAGCCGCCGCATGTTCATCGGCAAGATCATGAAGATGAGCGATGGCGGCGAAGGAACCGGCGTCGGCAAGCTCACCTATTCGGTGCAGCTCAACAGCAACATCGTCCGCGTGAACGCCTCGGCGACCTGATCACTGGCCGGGGGGTGGTCTCAAACTTTGGGATCACCCTCGGGGACCGGCGCGGGGTGGTCCGCGCGAGATTTGCGGGAAATAGGGTTTTTCGGTCATGGCGGTGGCAACTATCGAAGAGCTGAAGGAAGAGCTTTCCTTCACGGCGGACCTGGGTTCGGTCGATGACGCAATGTTGACCCGCCACCTGGACACGGCCGAGGCGGTGATTGAGCGCCATTTGGGCTTCACCTTCGCGGCCGAATACCTCGAGGCCGTGCCGCCCGTGGCCGTGCCCAAGCCCCTGAAGCAAGCCGTCCTTTGGCTGGCCGTGGACTATTACGAAGGGCGCGGCCGCCCCGATGGGGCCGAGGCCCTGCCCCCGCACGTGGCGGACCTGGTGCACCTCTACCGGGAATGGAGTTTCTGACATGAGCGACGGCGGGCTTTCCTCTTTCCAAAGGCGGATGCGGGCTATCCCTGAAGCAGTCCGGCGGGCCGTTGGGCCTTCGCTGGTGGCGGCGGCCGAGGACGTGGCCGAGGTGCAGCGCGCCCTTGCACCCGTGGACGAAGGGGAGCTTCGCGCCTCAATCGTGGTGACGGGGCCGGGCCAGACAACGCCCGCCTATTCGCAGCCGGGCGGGGCCTTCGCGGTGCCCGAAAATGCGGCCGCCGTGACGGCCGGGAATTCAGAAGTTCGCTACCCGCACCTTCAGGAATTCGGCACGTCCTTTCACCCGGCGCACCCGTTCTTCTGGCCCGGTTTCCGGCTTCGCAGGAAGGCGGCCGCCGCGAAGATCAAGCGGGCAATCGGCAAGGCCGTGAGGGCCGCGAAATGATGCCTTCCGTTGAGGTTCAAAAGGCAATCCGCGCCCGCCTGGTGGGGGCCTCGGCCGTGGTGGCCCTGGTGCCCGCCGCGAACATTCTGGACCGGCACAAGCGGCCGGTGCCTTACCCTTCAATCATCCTGGGCGAGGGGCAGGCGGTGGACGAAGGTTCGGACGTGGGCCGCCTTCGCGTCCGCGTCTATTCCGAGCTGCACCTGTGGACCCTCGAGCCGTCCTTTGAGCTGGCCGCGACGGTGGCGGGCAAGGTTCATTCCGCCCTCTTCGCGCCCCGCCTCGACCTGGGCGCGGGCTTCCATTGCGCTGACTGCAAGGTGTCTAGCGCCCGCTTCCTGCGCGACCCGTCCGGCGACGTGGCGCACGTGGTGGTGACGGTTGAAACCCTTGTGCATGGGGTGGCGGCATGAGGCCCGGCAAGCTGGCGGCAATCGTGACGGTGCAGCGCTGGACGCCCTCGGCCGTGAACGCCTTCGGCACGGCGGGCGGGGCCTGGCAACACCTGGCGACCATGCGGGCCGAGCTGGTGACGCTATCGCTTGAAGAGGCGATGGCCGCGCGGGGCGCGAGTGACGAAACCGGCCTGGTGTTCCGGGTGCGCGACCTGGTGCAGATCGGCACGGCCGACCGCCTGGCCTTCCGCAACGCCTGGCACCAGATCAAGGAAGTTCGCGAGCTGACCGAAGAGCGCGCCCTCGAGCTGCATTGCGTGAGCTTCAAGGGGCAAGCCGCATGAGGGGAACGAAGCCGCATATCAGGATTGAGCGAGACGCCCTGTCGGGCGACATGCCCGCGCCTGACTGGTTTTCCGAATGGTCGAAGGCCGAGTGGGAGCGCGTCTTGCCGAAGCTGGTGGAGCGCAAAATTCTGACCGTGGACAACCTCGGCACCCTGGAAAACTACTGTGTGCAGATGGGCCTTGCCCGCGAAATGGAAGCCGAAATTCGGAAGATCGGCGCGGTTCAACTGATCTACAGCCTGGACAAGGAAGGCGTTGCGCGCGTGACGGGAAGCCGGAAGAACCCGGCCGTTGCTATCCAGTCCGGCGCTATGGACAAGGCCCGCCTGATGGCGGCCGAGCTTGGCCTGACCCCGGTTTCCCGGTCCCGTCCGACCGTCTCAAAGGACGAAGCCGACCGCGACACGCTCTTTGATTGGGAGGCCGGTTGATGCTTCGCCCCGCCTGGATTGATCAGCCGGAGCTGATCCCCGATCCCCTGGGCTACGGGGAACGGGCCGTTTCCTTCCTGAAGAAACTTCGCCACCCGAAGAACCCCGCGCCCGGCCACCCTTTCCAGCTCGACCCCTGGCAAGAGGCAATCGTAAAAGCGATCTACGGGCCGAGGAACCCGGATGGCACCCGCATTGTGCGGCGGGTGGTCATGCTTCTGCCCCGTGGCAACCGGAAGACTTCGCTTTGTGCGGCCTTGACGATCCTGCACCTGGTGGGGCCGGAACGGATGCCCGGCGGGCTTACTGTCTCGGCCGCCTCGGCCCATGAACAGGCCCGCGAATTGTTCCTGGAAGCGGCGATGATCATTGATCACGACCCGCGCCTTTCCGAGCGCCTGAAGGTCCGCGATTACACGTCCGAAATCAGCTACCCCGACATTCGCGCCCGCTATGTCGCGGTGGCGGCCGATGGCAAGGTGCTGCACGGGAAAACCCCGAATGTCGTTATCACCGACGAGCTGCACGCCTGGGAAGGGCGCGCGGGCCGGTCCCAATGGGACGCCCTAGAAAGCGCCCTAGTGAAGGTGCCCGGAACGTTGATGGTGATCCCCACCACGTCCGGCCGAGGGCAAGAAAACATCGCCTGGCAAGTGGTGAGCTACGCAATCAAGGTGCAGAAGGGCGAGGTCGAAGACCCGGCCCTGTTGCCGATCATTTTCATGGCCGAGCCTGAAGACGATTGGACCGATGAAGCCCTTTGGGAAGCCGTCAATCCGGGGATGCCCTACGGCTATCCCGACCGGGTGGGGTTCCGCGACAAGGCGAAGAAAGCTGTCCATAGCGCCTTGGACCGCGACGGGTTCCTTCAATACAACCTTAATCGGTGGATGGATGCCAGCACGTCGCCCTTTGTGGAAATGCACGTCTATGACCGGGGCGATTGGCCGGTTGACCTGGACGAGCTGGAAATGTCGCAAGCCCCCGTGTGGGTGGGGGTGGACCTGTCGAAGAATGACGACCTAACGGCCGTGGTCCTGGCCTGGCGCGACGAAAGCGAAGACGGCTATCACGTCCACGCCTATTTTTTCTGCCCCGAAGAAACCCTTCGGCAGCGCGGCGACCGGCACGGGGTGGACTATGTGCGGTGGGCCGAGGAAGGCTTTATCCAGACCACGCCCGGCAATACGGTAGACCTTCGGCACGTCGAAGCTTTCATTCGTGAGATTTGCGCCCGGTTCCGGGTGGAAGAGGTAGCCTTTGACCCGACCTTTGGCCGCGTCATGATGGCGAACCTTGCCGAAGACGGGATCAACGCGGTTGAGTTCCGGCAAGGGTGGGCCAGCATGGCCCCGGCGGTGAAAGAGCTTGAAAGGGTGATCCTGGCCGGGCGGTTCCGGCACGGCGGCAACCCGGTCCTTCGCTGGAATTTTGAGAACGTCCAGATTGAAACCGACCGGGCCGGAAACCGCATGTTCCACAAGGGCAAGAGCGGCAACAAGATTGACGGGGCGGTGGCCTGTGCGATGGCCGTGGCCCGCGCGGCGGCCGGGGGCGAGCGGTTCACCACGAAAGCGAGCTGGTTTGAAGATGACATGTGGACGGCATGAGGCGCGGGCATGAGTGACGCGGACGAAAGACTTATCGTCATGCTCGAGGCCCGCATTGCGGAATTCGAAAAGCGCATGGCCTCGGCCGAGCGGCGGGGCACCCGCACCTATACCGGCCTGGCGCGCGGTTCCCGATCCGCAACCCGGCAGATGGAAGCCGATATGACTTCGGCGGCCGCGCGGATCAATCAGGCCCTTGCCACCACGTCTAGCAAGGTCGGAACCTTCGCTAAGGCGTTCATCGGCGGCCTGGCCGGTGGCGCGGTGATTTCAATCCTCGGATCGGTGAATTTCCAGCTTGCCGGGACCGTGCGGGCGCTGGCCGAGGTCGGGGACCAAGCGAAGCGGGCCGGGGTTTCGGTGCAGGCGTTCCAAGAGCTGCGATATGTCGCGGAACAGAACCGCATTCCGATTGATGCCCTCACCGATGGCATTAAGGAAATGCAGCTTCGCCTAGATGAATTCATCACCACGGGATCGGGACCGGCGGCCGAGAGCCTGGCCCGCATGGGCTACACGGCCGAAGAGCTGAAGGCGAAGCTTGCCGATCCTTCGGCACTGTTGCTTGAAATGATCGGCCGCATGGAAGGCTTGAACGAAGCCGCGCAAATCCGGGTGGCGGATGAAGTCTTCGGCGGGACGGCCGGGGAGCGTTTCGTTGAGCTGCTTTCCCTGGGTGAAGACGGGATCAAGGGGCAAATCGACCGCGCCCGCGAATTGGGCCTGGTGATCGAAGAGGACACGATTGCGAAGGCGGCGGCGCTTGATGCCAAGTTTGCCGAGGTCGGGGCGCGGATCACGACCATGTGGCAAAGCGCGGTGGTCGGGGCGGCCGAGTTCTTCGGCTTTGTCGAAGATCAGAACGTGAAGTTTTTCCGCACGGTGTCCAATTACGAAGCCGTTATGGAGAAATTCGGCAGCGTAGAAGCCGCCGCCGCCCTGGCCGGTGGGTGGCAACAGCTCGAGGCCGTCCTAGCCGAAAGCAACGCGGCCGAGGTCCTGGACGAAATCGCCTATCGCTATGACAGTCTGCAAGACACGGCCGGGCGGGCAACCTCGGCAATGGCCGGGGACATTCAAGCCCTGGCCGATGAATACCCGATCCTAAGCGAAGCCCTGGCGTCCATGTCTTCCGAGGTGGACCGGCTTTCCGTCCTGCTAGAGCAAGCCTTGAACGCGGGCGACGTGGAAGCGGCGCAGCAATATTCGGCCGAGCTGGGGGTTGCGGTGGACAACCTTGAGGCGGCCTTGATCAGCGCGGACAACCTGTCCGCCCTGGACCTGTCGGGGGCGGTGGCGGCGGCTGGCGGCCTGGCCCAAGCCTTCGACCTGGTGGCGGCGGCCGCGCAAAGAGCGTGGGCGGCCTCTTCCCTCGGCATGGACACGGGCACCCCGCTTTCCGGGGACGTGGGTGGGATGATGCCGCCTTCGGTCGAAGGGGTGACGACAAGCCCGCGTCCGCCCAAGGCCCCGCCACTTTTGGGCGAACCTGGCAAGCCTGGTGGCGGCGGCGGCCGAGGCGGTGGGGGTGGCGGCGGATCAAGGCGGATCGAGGCCCTTCTAGCGGACCTTCAGACCGAGCGGGAAATCCTTGAAGCCTGGTATCAGGAAAGCCTCGAGCTGCTGAACGGCGCGACCGATGCGCAGCTTGAAACCCTTGGCGGCCGTCATGAGGCAATCGAGCGCCTCGAGGCCGAACATATGGAACGCCTGCGGAATATCCGCGACGAAGGGCAAGGCGGCATCCTGGCCGATGCGGAAACGTTCTTCGGGGAAATGGCCTCGGCATTCTCGGCCGGTGGCGACAAGATGGCGAAGGCGGCCCGCGTCTTCGGTGCCCTCGAGGCGGCGGCAAACGTGGGGCGGGCGCAAGCGCAAGTCCTGGCCGATCCTACCCTTCCCTGGTGGCGGAAAATCCCGGCCATGCTGTCGATCGGCGCGGCGGGTGCGAAGGTGGTGGCATCCATCCGAGGCGGGGGAAGCGGTGGCGGTGGTGGTGGGGCCTCGAGCGGCGGCGGGGGCGGTGCTGCACCTGGTGGCGGCCGCCCGTCCGATGGGCCTTTGCGCGTCCTACTCGAGGGGATCAAGGACGGCGAGAAATACGAAGGCGCGGCGCTACGGCGCATGTTTGACGCCCTGGCAAAGGAAGCCGGGGATCGGGGATTGGTTTTTGCGAGGTCGGCGGGATGATCCTGTTTCATGCGGGCATGGCGGCCCCTGCAACGCCCTTCGCCCTCTTCCGCAACCTCTTCACCGATCCGGGTGTGAGCTTCAGCGCGTCCAGCACGGCGGCGGGCTTCGACCCGTCTTCGGTGGCGGCCGAAAACACCTATCAGGAATGGAAGGCGGGCAGCACGGCCGCAAGCCTGACTGTGGACATGGGCAGCGCGAAGAGCCTGGACACGGTGGCCCTGGCCGCAAACAACTTCGGGACCGTGGGGGCACGGGTGCAGGCGCAATACAGCCTGGACGCGGTGAGCTGGACCACGCTTGCCACCTCGGCAACCCTGGTGCGCAACTGGCCCCTTGCGGTGCTGACGGCCGCCCCTGTCTCGGCCCGCTACATTCGCTTCAACTTCGATCAGACCCCGTTGCCCTCGGCCCCCGTGACGGTGGGTGTTGCGGCCGCCGGGTTGCGCCTGGATTTCCCCGGATGGCTGGCCCCTGACTTCACCCGCCCGGCCGATGCGGCCGTGATCGAGGCGCAGCCGTCCACGTCGCTTGAGGGACAATACCTGGGCACGATCATCCGCCGCAAAGCGGGCCGCCTGTCGCCTCGGCTGTCGCCCCTGCCCCGCGCATGGGTGGACGCGAACCTTGCCGCCTTCCGGGCCTATTACGACGAAGCGCGGCCGTTCTTTTTTGCGCCTGGCCCGTCCGCCTTTCCCGATGACCTGGTTTATGGGTGGCGCGGCGCTGGCACCTCGGAATTGCGGCCGGTGATCCAGTCCGGCGGCCGCGCGGTGTCAATCGGGATGGAGCTGGATTTCCATGCCGCGTGAGCCTGTCACCTTCGTTGAAATCGACATGGACCGTTGTTCGCGGACCTGGGGCGTTGCCCCGTGCACGGCGGCCCTTGCGGCCGAGGTGCCCCGGAAGTGCTTTAACACCTTCGGTACGTGCCGCGCGAAGGACGCCTTTGCCTCGGCCCCCTACACCCTGCGCTTTTGTGAGAACCGGCCGAACCTTCCGAAGGGCGAGGTCTACTTTCCCTTCCTCGAGCGGGTTTCGCAGATCACGGCGACGGTGAACATTGCCGGATCGGACGAAGACATGTCGCCCCTCGGCCGCCGCGCCACGGTGAAGGTTTCCTTCAGGGATGCCCTGTTTAACGACCTGGGGATTGATCCCTATCGGGCCGAGCGGATCAGCGGCGCGGCGCAATGGGGCGGGGTGGGATACAACCCGGAAACGCGGGGAACATTCTTCGGCAAGCTTCGCGCCCGGTGGCCTCACTACACGGGGCGGCCGCTTCGCATCCTCGAGGGCTACCTTGACGGCGGGGTGTTCACCCTGGAGCAAACCCGGCACTACGTCCTGACCGACTGGATAGGGCCGGACGAAGATGGGCTTGTGCAGCTCGAGGGCAAAGACCCTATGTCCGCCCTGGCCGATGATCGAGCGTTGTTCCCGCCGCCGTCCAATGGCGTCCTATCGGCTGACATGGCGGCCGGGGTTGGGGTGGCCGCAACCTTGCTTCCGGCGGGGATCGGCAACCTGGAATATCCCGCCGCCGGGCGGGCAAAGATCGGATCGGAGATCCTGGCCTACACCCGCGCGGGCGACGTGATCACCACAACGGCGCGGGGCCTGGCCGGAACCTCGGCCGCCACGCATTCGACCGGGGACACGGTGCAGCATGTCGAATTCGTCAATGCAGAACGGATTGACGACTTTGCCGAACGGGTGGCCCTGACGCGGCTTCCGGCGGCCCTGGTGCCCAAGGCGACGAAGTGGGCGCCCGAAGTGTCGCGGTGGATGCCCGCCGTTAAGCTGACAACACATTTGACCCCGACCGGCATTGCCGAGCTTTTGGGAAGCCTGGCCGTCCTGGGGGTTTCGATATTTTGGGATGACGTGGCGCAAGAAATGGCCCTGAAGCCGAACCGTCCGCCGGATGGGGATACGGTTTACAGACTGACCGAACGCGATCACCTGAAGGCGGTTTCAACCGAAGATCGGAACGCGGACCGCCTGACGGAAATCAACTTCTGGACGGTGCAGATTGACCCGACGAAGAGCGCGAAGGACACGGGCAACTATCGGCGGGTTTCTGTCTTCCCCGACCTTGAAGCAATGGACGCCCGCGCCTTCGGTGATACCCGAATTCGGAACGTCCTTTGCCGGTGGTTTGACGAAGGGGCCGATACCGTGGTTTCGGGCCTCGGCCGCCGCCTCTTGGGCCGCTTCAAGACGGCACCCCGGCACCTGAAGGTGACGGTTGATCCGAAGGACCGGACAATTCCCCTGGCGGCCGTGGTCGAAGTCACGTCGCGCCAGTTCCAAGACGACACGGGCAACAGCCTTCCGAACCTCATGCAAGTGATCAGCCGGGAACCGACCG
Source organism: Rhodobacterales bacterium (assembly GCA_017303485.1). Lineage (GTDB taxonomy): Bacteria > Pseudomonadota > Alphaproteobacteria > Rhodobacterales > Rhodobacteraceae > Tabrizicola. The sequence goes on along the minus strand of JAFLCY010000015.1, from coordinate 14,326 downwards.
GCGCGGGGGGCGAGGTTGAGTATGTCCTTCAGGCTTCACAGTTCGCGGGCCGCTATGCCTATGCGACCGAAAACACCCGGCCGAATTACCTGGCCTCGAGCGCAGCGCAGCGGGCGCGGGGCTTCTACGCCTGCGATCCTGTCACCCTGAAAATGAGCAACGGCGAAGAACCTTATAGGGCAATCTGATGACCGACTATGTTCCCTACACCCCAGACGAATACGCCCCCGATGCCCCTGGCACGGCGCTGCATTTCCAGCGGTGGTTTGAAAACTGGATTGCCGGTTTCGAAGGTGCGGCCGGTGCGCCCCGGCTGCTCTTGGCAGCAATCGAGCGACTGAGGCCCGGAACCTCAATCAGGGTGCGTAATGATGCGGTGGCAAGTATTCCTGGAGCGCAAGTGACTTTTGGAACCGTCTTTAGCGTGAACGTGGCGCAGGCAGGCACAGTGCAAATTGCTTGGGAACATAGGCGGATAGCCAATCAGACCATGGAAACGCGGGTTTTACGGACGCGGGCAGGAACAACGGTGCAAATCGGCACCACACAAGGAACAACCAGCACATCCTTTGTTGCGCTTACTGAGGATGTAGATGTGCAGCCGGGCGACATTGTTCTTTTGCAATCCAGGATGAACACTTCAAGCAGTGGCGGCGAAATCCGCAATAGGAGATTGCAGGTTGATCCGGCTACTTACCTTTGGCCTGCGGAGGGCCTTTACGGTTTGGTCGAAGGCAATCCAGCATTAACGTAGCCCGCAAAAACAGAGGCAGAAAAAACATGGCAAGAGAGGCAGGAATGAGGCGGACAACAGACGGGGTGGCGGGGCTTGGTCTAATCATGCCCGCTTGGCTTCCAAAGCTGGACACGGCAAGCGCGGTGGCGGCGCACCTGGTGCCGATCCTTTCGGCCGCATGGCTGGCGCTTCAGATCGGGCGCTTCCTGTGGACCTGGTGGAGGGGCCGTCATGCGGAAAAGTGAAGCGGGGATAGTCGCGGCCGCCGTGGTGGCGCTGGCCCTGCCCGTGGTGCAGCTATGGGAAGGCAGATCCCTGGTGGCATATCGGGACATTGCGGGGATACCGACCATTTGCGACGGCGAGACGCGAGGCGTTAAGATGGGCGACCGGGCGACCCCGGCCGAGTGTGACGCCATGACCGAAGAGGCCGTGGCGGAATTCGAGGCGGCAATTCGGCCGTGCCTGCCCCGATCCCTTCCGACCGAAACCCGCGCGGCTTTCGTGGTGACGGCTTACAACATCGGGGCGGATGCCTTCTGCAAGTCCAGCATGGCCCGCCGCGCCTCGGCCGGTGATCTTCGCGGGGCCTGCGAAGCCCTGTTGATGTGGAACAAGGCGAAGGTGAACGGGAAACTTCAGCCCGTGCGGGGCCTGACAAACCGCCGCCTGGCCGAGCGGGCGCTTTGCCTTCGGGGTGCGACGTGACCCGGTGGGGCATCCTGGCGGCCGTCTTCGGTGTCCTGGTCCTGGCGGCCGGGGCGCTGGCCCTCGAGCTGAAGGACACGCGGGCCGAGCTGGCGGCGGCCGAGGCGAAGGCGGCGGCCTATGAAGAGGCGGCGCGCATTCATCGGCGGCATGTGGTGCAGCTCGAGGCGGCGAAGGCTGAGGCGGGCGCGCTTGATCGGGAATTGCAGGAAGGGGAAGGGGCCGATGCGGCTTTGTCTGATTACCTTATGCGGGGCGCTGGCCGCGTGTGGCCCTGACCCGGCGGCCCTGGTGCCCCCGGATATGCTGGCACCCTGCCCCGGATGGCAGGGGCGGACGCCTGCGACCGAAGGCGAGTTGATCCGCGCGGGCGCGGCCGAGAAAGCCGGGCGGCAATGCGCGAACCTGAAGCTTGCCGGGGTGGCGGAAATCCTTGGGGGTGCGCAATGAGGCACGACCCCTTCCGCCGCCTGTCTCGGATCATGTGCGAAGCCCTCGAGCTGCACCTGAAGGAAGGCGCGCGGCCGAGGGTGCCCGATGCCGGCGCGATCCTGTGGCGGTGCTTTGCCGATCTATGCGACGGACGGCGGTTCGGACCTTCCGGCCCCGATCCGATCAGCCTGGCCGAAATCCTGGCCTGGGCCGAGCTGCACAAGATGCCCTTCGGCCCGCGTCATGTCCTGGTGATCCGCGACCTGGATAGGGTTTGGCTGAAGGACGCGACGGCGAAGCCGGAAGCGCAGCCCATCACCCCGCAAGGCTTTGATGCTGTCTTCGGCTAGACGATCTTCCGAGCGTTGTTCCGCGCTTCCCGTTCGGCCGCTTCCCGGCGCTTGTCGTCGTCTTCGCGGTATTGAAGCAACCGGCCGAGGCCGAGGGCGAGAACGCCCGCCCCGAAGGCGGCGGCGGCCGTGGTTTCATGCATCGCGCTACGGGCGGAAATCAGGATGAAGACGGCGGCGACGATTTGCAGCCAACCGGCAATGGTCACTAGCCAAGACATTAGGTTTCCTCTGTCGTGATCAGAAACACGCCTGGTGCTGTCTCTTTCATTCGGAAAGGTGATCCCATCGCATCAAGGCGGGCGTTGACTTCAGCAAGTCGCCCAATCTGTTCCGCCCTATCGGCGCTGGAAATCAGATAGTGGATTAGCCCGTCAAGGGAACCCACGTCCGCGCGGGGCGGCGGGTAGTGTTCCGCTAAGGTGGCGATGATTTCGGCGTTCATGGAACGGCCGTTCCGATCCGCCGCAAGTTTGATCCGTTCCCGCATCCCCTCTGGAAACCGCACGCTAAAGGCGTCCGCACCCTGGCCGGGCCTTAAGATTGACATTCGAAACCTCTTTTTCTCGCAATGAGTGAATTTTGTGCTTGACAGTCAATAATGGCACCATGCAACTAGTGGCACCATGCCACTACTAAGGGGTGCACTATGAGGAACGATCAATCCACTATGTTGCGGTGGCCCTCGAGCCTTCGCCAAGCGGTTGCCGAAGAGGCCCGGAAGAACCGCCGATCCATCAACAGTGAAATTCTTGCCCGGCTTGAAGCGAGTTTCGGCGGCCTCGAGTGGGCGCTGTCGCACCTCATGCCATGCACCTGCGGGGCCGGGCGGCCGGACGTGACCTGGTGCGGAAGCGGGCAGCTCGAGGCCCATCACGTTCAATGTCCTTGCGGCAACGGAGTGACAGACGGGACCGAACACGGGGCGGCCGTCAAGTGGAATGCGCTTATGCGCAGCCGGAGGGCCGCAGCATGAACGCGCTTTCCGGTTCTGTCTTGGGCAACTGCCCGGTGTGCGGCCGTCAGTGCGCGCGGGCGCACCATGTGAGCGGCGGCTTTAAGGTAACGTGCTGGCCCGAAGATGGCGGGTGCGGGGCGGAAAGTTCCCTGGGCATCACGGCGGCCGAGGCTGCGCACTGGTGGAACGAAGGCGCGCTTCGGCATACCCCTTCGCCTGGCGCGCGGGCGCTGATCGAGCGGGCCGCACGGCGTCTTCTGGAAATGGCAGGGGCGCAACATGGGTGAGCGCCCCACCCCATGCGGCGGAAGCTGCATCGGTGCTGGCCGAGGCCCGGCCCGTTCCCGTGCAGCTTCAGCACGATAACCCCCGAAAGGAAAAGACCATGAAAGCTATCTACCGTATCGCCCTTGTCCTGTCCGCCGCCTCGCCTTTCCCGGCCATGGCCGCGCCCGGCGAAGTCAAGACCCTGGCGGGGTGCGAAGTTATCGACAAGGGCGGCTATTGGAACAAGGTCGAAGCGGATTGCCAATTCGGCTTTGCTGATGATGGTCAGGAAGATCGTGATCTTGCGGACACCGATGGCGACCCTTCGACCCCGCCGGAACGTGTTGGCCTCTAAAGGCCCTATTTGTGTCCCGCCGCTACGTGCGGCGGGCATCACATAGGACCGCAAGGGAAAGGTGCCGCGATGCCCAAGGGCAAGATGAAAGAAACCCCCGAAGATCAAGCCGTGACAAAGAAGGCCCTAGAGAATTCTGGGGCAACACTTTTGGCCTTTGTCGAAGGGATCGAGGAGCTTGACGGCCGAGCGGCCGAGCTGAAGGAACAGCGGAGGGCGAAGCTGGCCGCCGCGAAGTCCGAGGGATACGACCCGAAGGCAATCAAGCAAGTGATCAAGCGGCGGGCCGAAACCTCGGAACAGGCGGCCGCGCGGGCCGAGCTTAGCGCGGTGGCGGACCTTTACTTTGTGGCCGTGACCGATGCCGAAAACGCCTGATCTTCTCTTCGCCTCGGAAAGGACCGCCGCCCGGCTTCTGGATATGAAGCCGGATGATTTCCGCGCCCTGGTGGACCGGGGGCACCTGCCCCCGCCCCGGCGGATCGGGGGCATTGAACGCTTCGACCTGGCCGAGCTGCAAGCCGTGATCCGTGGCGACTTGATAGGCGGCGGGGAAATGAAGTGGTGAAGCCCAAGCGATACCTTTGGGAGAAAAGCCCCGGCGTCTGGTATGTCAGGCGCAAGGGGCGTTACTACCGGATCACGGCGGCGCACGGGACCGAAGACTTCGACCGGCAATATTGGGCTATCCTGAAGGGCAACACCCCGGCGCGCATGAGCTGGAAAGCCCTGGTCGAAGCTTTCCGCGCCTCGGATAGATGGCGCGACCTGAAGCCCCGCACCCGTGCCGATTACGACAAGTGCTTTGACTATATCGTGACCCGGAACGGGGATCGGGACGTGTCCCGCCTCACCCCGCGCGACGTGGTGGCGATGCTGGACGCGAACGCCCATCGGGTGCGGTTCGGCAACTATGTGGCGGCCGTCCTGTCTGTCCTGTGTGAGTTCGCGCGGGTGGATTTGGGATGGCTGAAGGACAACCCGGCAAAGGGCGTCCGCAAGCGCAAGGTGCCCCTCGAGCGGCAAGCCCCGCACCTGGTGCCCGATGATGCCACGGTGAAGCGGTGGCGGGCCGAGGCCCTGCCCCTGCCGCGCCTGATCTTCGAATTGGGTGTGGGGACCGTCCAGCGGCCGGGCGACCTGCCCCGGTTCCGGTGGGGCGACTATGACGGGGAAAGCTTGCGCCTGGTGCAGGGGAAGACCGGCAAGCCCCTTCGCCTGCCCGTCACGGCCGAGCTGCGCGAAGCCCTCGAGCTGGCCGCCGCCAATAGCCCGCAAGACCCCTCGGCCGCGATCCTGGTGGGGCCGGACGGGGCCGCCATGAAATACCGCTACCTGGCCGCCCTGATGCTGGCCGAGCGGCGGCGCTTGGGCCTCGAGCGGGCCTTTGACCTTCACGGGCTGCGCTTCCGTGGGGTGCAAGAGCTGGCATGGGCAGGGTGCCCCGACGAAGAGATTGAGGCGTATTCCGGCCATGCTTCGAAGGCGATGGTCCGGCACTACGCGGGGGAGGCCCGGCAGATCATGCGGGCCAGATCGGCGGCCGAAAGGCGGGGGTGAACGGATACGGACCAAAAAAAGAACCTGATACGCAGGCTGATACGGATTGACGGGCAGAGGAAGAAAACCTAATGGACACAACAGCGAGGCGGGTTGGCGGAGAGGTTACGCAGCGGATTGCAAATCCGTGAAGACCGGTTCGATTCCGGTACCCGCCTCCAAGGTTCCCGCGGCTGCGATCCGCTGTTTCCCCTTAAGCACGGCCAAGCGTCTGGATGAAGCGCGAGAACAGCTCGCCCTGCGAGCCGATGCGCAGTTTCGCGTAGATGTTGCGCCGGTGGATGCGGACCGTACCGGAGGAAATGCCCAAGAGGCGACCGACGGCCTCGGCGGAATGGCCCTTCAGCGTGTGTTCGACGATCTGGCGTTCGCGTGCGGTCAGGGTGCCTTCGCCGAAGCTGTGGAAAGACCGCTCGATCTCGGTTTCCATGCTTGGCCCCTGCCGCGCCTGCGCGGTGAGATCGAAGCGCTCGGCCAGATCGGCCCAGTGACGGCGCAGGCAGGCCTCGACGACGGGCCGCACCTCGGCGATTGCCCGGAACTCGCGTTGCGAGAAGGGCTTTTCGTCGCGCATGAGCGACAGCACCACCATGGCGCCGCCGGCCACATCGACGAAGAAGCCGATCTCTTCGGCCAGTCCGGTCTGGATATAGTAGTTGCGGAAATATTCGCCCTGATAGAACCGGTCCGGCGCAAGGTCGCGGATGCGGTATAGGCCAGCCGGAACCGGGCGGATCGCCGCCAGGTAGAACGGGTCGAGGAGATAGGGTCCGGCCTGATAGTCCGACACGAAAACCTGCCGCTTGGTGGCGGGAAAGTCATCATGAAGGTCGAGCGGCCGCGCCGCGCCGCAGTAGCCGAAGATCACGGTGTAGGTGTAGGGCGCGACGCCTTGCAGGTAGCTGGTCAGCGCCGCCGGGAAGGTCTCGGTCCCGATCCCCGCGATCAACGCGCCGGTCCTTTCCAGAGGTCCCGCCCCCTCCATCCTGTCGACCTTCTCTGCCACGATATGCATTTTGTGATATATACAGCCAACCGCAGTGTTTCTACGCTGTTGCCCAGTTCATGGCATATACTGCAGGCGATGGAAAGCACTCCGAAACCGCCGACACCGGCACAAGACGCCCCGATTGCCGAGCTGCGCGGCGCGAGCAAGCATTACGGGCCCGTCATCGCGGCAGAGGGGCTGGACCTTAGCATCCGGCGCGGGGAATTCCTGTCGTTTCTGGGCCCCTCCGGCTGCGGCAAGACGACGGCGCTGCGGATGCTGGCGGGGTTCGAGACCCCGACCACGGGCGAGATCCTGCTGGACGGCCAGCGGGTCAATGAAGTCCCGCCGCACCGGCGTCCGGTGAACATGGTCTTCCAGCACTATGCGCTTTTCCCGCATCTGACCGTGGCCGGAAACATCGGCTACGGCTTGCGCCAGCGCCGTCCGCGCCCGGCGGATGCCGACATCGCCCGCGCGGTCGAACAGGCGCTGGAGACAGTGCGCCTGCCCGGTTTCGGGCCGCGCCGGATCTGGGAGATGTCGGGCGGGCAGCAGCAGCGCGTGGCATTGGCCCGGGCGATCGTGAACCAGCCGAAGCTTCTGCTGCTTGATGAGCCGATGGCGGCGCTGGACAAGAAGCTGCGGCGCGACATGCAGATCGAATTGCAGACCCTGCAACGACAGCTGGGGATCACCTTCATCCTGGTCACCCATGACCAGGAAGAGGCGCTGTCGATGTCCGATCGCATCTGCATCATGCGGGGCGGCCGGATCGTGCAGGTCGGCACCCCGCGTGAGCTGTATGACCGGCCTGCCAGCCGTTATGTGGCAGATTTCGTAGGAAAATCAAACTTCTTCCCCGGCCGCGTCACCCGCGTGTCAGCCGCCCATACCGAACTTGCAGCGGGCGGCGGCCACAGGATCGCCGGTCACGCGCCGGTCGGGATCGAAGCGGGCCGACCGGCGACCGCCTGCCTGCGGCCGGAGCAGATCGCGCTGGCGCACGCGGGTGCCGGACAGGACGTTCCGGTAACGGTGGTGAACCGCATCTTCCTTGGCGAGCATACCGAATATCTGGTGCGCAGCGCCGGCCTGGGCGACTTTCTGGTGCTGGTGTCGCGCCAGGCGGAAGCGGCGGAGGGTGCGTTCGGGCCGGGCGATCCGGCCTGGGCCTCCTGGCCGGACGGGGCGGCACTGATCCTCGGCGACGATTGAAGCAAGGCAAGACAAACAGGGAGAATGACCATGACAGACCGGAATGATTTCCTCTCGCGCGAAAAATTCATGGCGGAACTCTGGCGCTACAAGAAGGGTTCGGTGACGCGGCGGCACTTTCTGGGCGTGACCGGCCTGGGGCTGGCGACCAGCGTCCTTGGCAGTGCGATGCCGGGGCTGCGCTCGGCGGCCCGGGCGCAGGGCAGCATCGGCGACCGCGTGGTGCTGGCGACCTGGCCCAACTACCACGATCCGGCCAATTTCGAGGCCTTCACGGCCGCGACCGGGGCGGCTGTGGACGTGAACGTCTTCGGCTCGAACGAAGAGATGCTGGCGAAGCTGCAGGCGGGCGGCTCGGGCTGGGATGTCTTTGTGCCGACCAACTACACGATCACCACCTATGTCGGCGAAGACCTGATCGAGCCGCTGGATCTGACGCGGATCCCGAACTATGACCCGGCCGCCTTCAACCAGCGCTTTGCCGGACCGGGGACGGTGGACGGCAAGGTCTATGCGGTGTCGAAGAACTGGGGCACCACGGGCTTTGCGGTGAATACCTCGAACCTGGGCGACAAGCCGAAGCCGACCAGCTGGAAGGAATTCTGGGACCTGACCATGACCGACTTTTCGGGCCGGACCATGGTGCATGACTATCAGCTGACCACCATCGGCAACGCGCTGAAATACTTCGGCTATTCCTTCAACTCGATCGACCCGAAAGAGCTGGCCGACGCCGAGAAGCTGCTTCTGGATTCGAAGCCGCATCTCTTTGCCATCTCGTCCGACTACCAGCCCTCGATGCGGTCGGGCGACGCCTGGATGACGATCTGCTGGACCGGCGACGGCAAGCAGATGAACCGCGACATGCCGGAGATCGAGTATGTGCTGGGCAAGGAAGGCGGCGAGCTGTGGTCGGATTTCTACGCCATCCCGAAGGGGGCGGCGCATCCCGACGCGGCCTATGCGCTGATCAATTTCCTGCTTGATCCGGCGGTGAACGCCAAGGAGGCGCTGTTCCACGGCTATCCGACCGCCGACAGCCGGGTGGATGCGCTGATGCCGCCCGAGGTTCTGGCCGACCCGATCCTCTACCCGGCGCAGGACCTGCTGGACGCGCTGGAATTCGGCGCGGCGGTGACGCTGACCGACCCCAACCGCGCCGAGCTGATGGCGCGCTTCAAGTCGGCCTGAGACAATGCGTCAGGGCCTGCGGACCTGGCTTTTCCTTGCCCCGGCCGGGGCATGGTTTCTGTGCATGCTGGTCCTGCCGCTGATCGTGGTCTTCGTCTTTTCCTTCGGCGAACGGGGGGCGGCGGGCGGCTATGTGCCCGCCTTCACCCTTGAGAACTTCCTGAACCTCGGGACACGCTGGGCGGCCTTCAAGAACACGCTGGTTCTGGCACCGCTTGGCACGCTGTCCTGCCTGTTGATCGCCTATCCGCTGGCCTATTTCCTTGCCCTGCGCACCACGCCGCGCTGGCGCACCTTGCTGTTGATCCTGGTGATCGTGCCGTTCTGGACCTCGATCCTGATCCGCAGCTACGCCTGGATCTACCTGCTGGGCGGCCAGGGCATCCCGTCGCTGCTGAATGCGCTCGGCCTCGGCAACCCGCGGCTGATCAACACGCCTTTCGCTGTGCTGGTCGGCATCGTCTACGGCTACCTGCCGCTGATGGTCTTCCCGATCTATGTCGCATTGGAACGGCTGGACAAGCGGCTCCTGGAAGCCTCGTCCGACCTTGGCAGCCCGCCCTGGCGCAGCTTTCTGCAGGTGACGCTGCCGCTGTCGATGCCCGGCGTCGCGACCGGCTGCATGCTGGTTTTCATCCTGTTGATGGGCGAGTTCCTGATCCCCGCCATGCTGGGCGGCGGCAAGGTGTTCTTCATCGGCAACGCGCTGGTCGACCTGTTCCTGCAATCGCGCAACTGGGCCTTCGGATCGGCAGTGGCGGTGGCGCTGGTCCTCGTCATGCTTGTCACGGTGGCGCTTTACCTGCGCTTCACCCGCCGATGGGCCGGCGGGCGCGACGATGTCTCGCTGATGTGAGGGGGGGAGCATGCGGATCTACGCCATCGCGGTCTATCTCTTCCTCTACATCCCGATCGGGATCATCGCGCTGTTCAGCTTCAACGCCGGCCGCCATGCCGCGCAGTTCCAGGGGTTTTCGACCCAGTGGTACGGCAAGGCGCTGTCCAATCCCTTCGTGACCGACGCGCTGGCCACCAGCCTGACGGTGGCGCTGGGGTCGGCGGTGCTGGCCACCCTGTTCGGCACCATGGCCGCGATGGCGCTGCAATCGGTCCGGGGGCGGCTGCGGCTGGCCTTCGACGCGCTGATCTACATCGCGGTGATGGTGCCGGGGATCGTGATCGGCATCGCCACGCTGATCGCGCTCGTCACGCTGTTCGACTGGCTGAACCCGCTTCTGGCCGCGCTCTGGCCGATGACTGACGCCGCGCCGAAACTGTCGCTTGGCTATGGCTCGCTGATCGCGGCGCACGGGCTCTTCTCGATGGCGCTGGTGATCATCATCGTCCGCGCCCGCATGGCCGGGATGGACCGCAGCCTGATCGAGGCCTCGGCCGACCTTGGCGCGACGCCCTGGGGCACCTTCCGGCAAGTCACGCTGCCGCAGATCTTTCCCGGCATCCTGGCAGGATTCCTTCTGGCCTTCACCTTCAGCTTCGATGACTTCATCATCGCCTTCTTCGTCGCCGGGTCGCAGACCACCCTGCCGATCTATGTCTTCTCCTCGATCCGCCGCGGCGTCACGCCCGAGATCAACGCCATCGGCACCATGGTGCTGGCCGTGTCGCTGCTGCTCCTGGTCACCGCGCAGGCGATCCTGCAGCGCGGACGCCGGGCCGGATGATGACGGAGGGGGGCCAGATGCTGCTGAAGGATCGCCTGGCCTTCGTGACCGGGGCCGGATCGGGCATCGGCCGGGCGGGGGCGCTTGCCATGGCGGCCGAGGGGGCGCTGGTCGTGGTCACCGACCGGGATATGGCACGCGCGCGGGCAGTGGCCGATCTGATCACCAGCCGGGGCGGGCGGGCCGAGGCGAAGGCCGTGGACGTGTCCGATGACAGCGCCCTGACCGCCGCAATCACCGGTGCCGCAAACCGCCATGGACGGCTGGACATCCTGCACTCTCACGCCGGAATCCAGATTCCCGGCAAGCTGGAGGAGGTCTCGCCCGCCGACATGGACGCCTCGTGGCGACTGAACGTGCGGTCGCATTTCCTTGCCGCCCGGGCCGCGATGCCGGTGATGAAGGCGCAGGGAAAGGGCTCGATCATCATCACCGCCTCCAATTCCGGCGTGCAATACGACCGCGGGATGATCGCCTATGCCACGACTAAACATGCCGTGATCGCGATGACGCGGCAGATGGCGGTGGACTATGCGCGGCATAACGTGCGCTGCAATGCGCTGTGCCCGGGCTTCGTCGATACGCCGTTCAACGACGGGTTCGAGCAGCAGATGGGCGGCCGGAAGGCGCTGGAGGACTACGTCGCCCGCGCCATCCCGATGGGCCGCTGGGGAACGCCGGACGAGATTGCCCATGGCATCGTGTTCCTGGCCTCCGACCAGTCCGCCTTCATGACGGGGCAGGCGCTGGTGATCGACGGGGCGGAATGCCTCTGACCGGCCAGTCGGGCGATCCGGAGGCCTGGCAGCGCTTTTCACCCCGACCGCAGAGGAAGTGCCCGCCTGCCACGCTTTCGGCAACTTGTTGACTGCGGGCAGAAAAGAGGGTGAAGGCCGCGCGGGCAAGGGCTATAGTGGCGCAAATCAGAAGAACGGCGCCGATCAGATCGGGCGGTCCGACACGGGCAGATGTCACTGCCCTGCCCCGGAGCAGCCGCAACGGCGCAAAGCTGGAGGCAGTGTTGGTCGGCAAATTCCTTCTCGGCATGGTCACGGGCGGCCTGGTGGTCACGGGCGGTCTGGTGGTCGGGTCCATGCTGTTTCCCACCAGTCCGGCGAACGACAATGTCCCTGCCGCCGCCGTGGAAGAACCGATTGCCGCACCCGATGCGACCGCGCCGGACGCCGGGGCGCAACCCGCCACGGCTGAGACGGAGACTGCGGCCTCCGGACCGGCTGAGCCAGCCGTCGCCGCAGAGCCTGCAACAAAAGCGGCGGAGAATGCCCCGGCCGAACCAGCCGCCGAGGCGCCTGCCGTCAGCGTAGCAGCCGAGGCGCCTGTGGCACCCGAGGGGGACGTCGGCGTTGCGCCCGCGCCCGAAGCCCCGGTCGCCGAGGTCGCAAAGCCCGAAACCGCGCCTGCGCCGTCGAAGCCCGCTGAAACCGGTGCCGACGCTGCGGCTGCCACGCCGGAAACCGCAGCGCCTGCCGAGGCAGCAAGCGATGCCGACGTGAAGCTGGCCGAGGCGACGCCTGCCTCGACGGTCAGCCCGGACCCCGAACCCGCCGCCGAACCTGAGGCCACGGCCCCTGCGGCGGCCGAAGCGGAAGTCCCGGCAACGGCCCCCGTGCCGGAGCCAGCGGTCGAGACCGCGACTGCCGAGGCGTCTCCGGCAGAGCCAGCGACCGAAATGGCCGAGGCCCCGGTCGAGCCGCCCGCGCTGGAACCGGCCCCGGTCGAAGTCGCGCCGACAGAGGAAGCCCCGGCTGCGGATACGGCGGTTGCCGCAGTGACACCCGAGGCCGAGCCGACCCCGGCGGTCGAGGCTGCGCCGACCGTGGTGGAAGCCGAAGCCCCGGCCACAGCGCCGACCGAACCCATGCCAGAGGTGATGGCGGAGGTGGCGCCCGAGGCTGCCATGCCCGAAACCCCGGCGGTGGAGGAGCCAGTCGCCGAGGCTCCGGCAGTGGAGACTCCGGTCGCCGAAGCGCCTGCGCCGGAAGCACTTCCGGAAACCATGGCCATCCCGGCGGAAACCGAACCGGCGATGCCCGGTACCAAACCGGCAACCCTTCCCGGCGCCGCCGAACCGGCAGAAGACACGGAGGTGAAGATCCTGACCGAAGGCAGCGGCTCGACCTTCAAGCCCGCGCCGGGCCTTGTGCGCACAGGCGAAGGCGTGATCATCGGGCGGGGCAGCGAACCGGCGGCGGAACCCGTGCCGGAAGGTGCTACCCCCGTCGATGCGCGCCCCATCGCGCAATTTGCCGCCGCGTTCGAGAACCCCGCCGCCAAGCCCGCCTTCGCCATCGTGCTGATCGACGACGGCAGCGCCGGGCTGGACCGGGCCGGTCTGGCCGCCCTGCCCTTCCCCGTCAGCTTCGCGCTGGATCCCCTGGACCCGGCCACCCCCGACCACGCCGCGATCTACCGGGGGGCGGGCCGCGAGGTGGTGATGCTGGTGACCGGCATCGCGCAGGGGGCGCAGCCCTCGGATGTCGAGGTGGCGTTCCAGGCGATGGAACAGGGCCTGCCGGAAGCGGTGGCCGCGATGGACCTCGCCGACCCCGCGTTCCAGAACAACCGCAGCCTGGCAAGCGCGGTGGTCCCGATCCTGAAGGCGGATGGCCGCGGGCTATTGACCTGGGACGAAGGTCTGAATGCAGCCGACCAGGTGGCCCGGCGCGACGATCTGGAGGCGGCGGTGGTGTTCCGCAACCTCGATCAGGCGGGTGGCGACACGGTCGCGCTGCGCCGGCTTCTGGACCGGGCGGTGTTCAAGGCCGACCAGAACGGAAGCGTCAGTGTCGTGGGCCACGCCGATCCGGCGACGGTGGCGGGGCTCCTGGAATGGACGGTGGAAGGCAAGGCCGCGACGGTGGCGCTGGCCCCGTTGACGGCGGTGCTGAAGGTCGACTGACCCGGCGCGCTCGTCGGGGACTTCGTCCCTTCTCGCGGGGTCACGCCGACGAGGAGACGAAGGCGCACGCGGAGGGCTGTCTCAGTTCCCGCGCCCGGCGAAGCGGCCCGCATCTTCGGCGGCACGCCGCAGAGCGTTGGATTTGTTGACAGTTTCCTGATACTCGGCTTCCGGATCGCTGTCGAAGACCACCCCGCCCCCGGCCTGGATATAGAGCGTCTCGTCCTTCAGCACAGCCGTGCGCAGCGCGATGCAGAAGTCCATCTCGCCATTGGCGGCGAAATAGCCGACGCCCCCGCCATAGACGCCGCGCTTTTCGGGTTCCAGCTCGTCGATGATCTCCATCGCCCGCACTTTCGGCGCGCCCGAGACCGTGCCCGCAGGCAGGCCCGCCAGCAGGGCCGACAGCGCGTCCTCGCCGGGGGCGATCTCGCCCACGACGTTCGAGACGATGTGCATGACGTGGCTGTAGCGTTCGATGATGAAGGTTTCCGTAGGTCGAACGGACCCGACCTTCGCCACCCGGCCCACGTCGTTGCGGCCAAGGTCCAGCAGCATCAGGTGTTCGGCCCGTTCCTTGGGGTCGGCCAGAAGGTCGGCCTCCAGCGCGCGGTCCTCCTCCGGCGTAGCGCCCCGCTTGCGGGTTCCGGCGATGGGGCGGACGGTGACTTCGCTGTCGCGCAGGCGCACGAGGATTTCCGGGCTGGCGCCGATGACCTGGAAGCCGCCGAAGTTGAAAAAGAACATGAAGGGCGACGGGTTGGTCCGCCGCAGGCTGCGGTACAGCGCGAAGGGCGGCAGGGTGAACTTCTGCGACCAGCGCTGGCTGGGCACCACCTGGAAGATGTCGCCCGCGCGGATGTACTCCATCGCCTTGGCCAGCATCTGGGCGTGCTCCGCGCGGCTCAGGTTGGACTTGGCGGGCGTCGCGCCGGCGCCGGGGTTGGCCCCGACGCGCCCC
>JAFLCY010000152.1 GCA_017303485.1 Rhodobacterales bacterium | reverse complement strand
AAACGCCACGATCACATGAATCGGTGGCGTGAACCGATATTGCCCGGTTTTATCGAACCCGGCATTCTGGTCGAAAAGGTCGAGCACCAGCGTGGTCGCGTTCCCCTGACACTCGGCCAGCGCACTCTTGCGGCACAACACGAAGCCAAGCCCCGGAACGCCCTGAATGCATTTGTTGGAGGACGCCGCGACCGCATCGAACATGACCTCGCGGCTATCGAGCGGCAGGGCGCCGAATGCGCTCATGGCATCGACCAGCAGGCGCCGGCCATGACGCTTCACTAGCGCGGCAACAGCCTCGATCGGGTTGAGGATGCCGCTCGTCGTCTCGCAATGGACGGTGAAGACATGGGTGATCGCCGCATCCGCCGCAAGGATCTTGTCCACCGCCGCAAGATCGGGCGGCATATCTTCCGCCGTCTCGTGCACAAGGCACGCACGCCCCGCAATATCGAGGATTTTCTTGGCGCGCTGGCCATAGGCGCCATTGATCAGCACCAGCACCTTGCCATTGCGCGGCACGAAGGTGGTCAGCATCGCCTCGACCGCGAATGTGCCCGAGCCCTGCATCGGAACAGTGACGAAAACATCCTCGCCGTGGATGACCTTGGGCAGTTCGCTCATCACGGCCTTGTTGATGCCCACGAAGGTTGCATCACGCGAGCCCCAGTCATGAACCATCACCTCTTTGACGGCCTTGGTGGTGGTGAGCGGACCCGGCGTCAGCAGCAGGGCCAGAATGGCAAGCGACAGTTCAACGGGCGACATCGTGACCTCGGGTTCCGCGGCGCTGATGCCAGCAGGGCCGGGAGCTGGCCTTGATCAGGATCAAGCCCCACGCATGATACAAGGGGGACGCCGTAACCGGCATCCCCCTTGCCCCGGGGCTTCCCCGTCCCCGGACCGCGCGCCGGCTCCCTTGATCAGGCGGCGCGCGTGACACCGATCTTGTGCAGGACCCCGGCCAGCGCACCACCGGCCAGCGGCGCCAGGATGAAGACCCAGAGATCTGCCATCGCCTTGCCGCCGACGAAAAGCGCCGGACCGAAGGACCGCGCCGGGTTCACCGAAACGCCGGTCACGTTGATGCCGACGAGATGGATCCCGGTCAGCGTCAGGCCAATGGCGAGGCCCGCCAGCATCGCGGGGGACTTGTCCTGCGTCACGCCCAGAACCACGGTCACGAAGACGAAGGTCATCACCAGTTCGAACAGCAGGGCCGAGGCCAGCGAGTATTCGCCCAGTGAGCCCGCGCCATCGCCGTTCTGCGCCAGCCCGTTGGGCGCAAGGTCATAGCCGGCCTGTCCGGAGGCGATCAGATAGACAAGGGCGGCCCCGACCACCGCGCCCACCACCTGAGCGGCCACATAGGTCACGAACAGGCTGGTCGACATCCGTCCGGCGACGAGAACACCCAGGCTGACCGCGGGGTTCAGATGCGCCCCGGTGATCGGCCCGATCCCGTAGGCCGCCGCCACGATGGACAGGCCGAAGGCCAATGCGATGCCCATCATGCCAATTTGCGCGCCCATCAGCACTGCGGCGCCGCAGCCGAACAGGACCAGAATTGCAGTGCCGATCATCTCGGCGAGAAAGGTCTTGGCCATTGAAGTCTCCATGTCGTCTTGCACAGCCTGCATAGGGTTGCGGCAACTGGACGAGGGGTCTGCGCGTTGCCTTGCGCACGAAAGGAGACTATCTGGGGGCATGACGTCCGGTCAGGGGGAAATTTCCGTGCGCGACCTCAAGCTTCCAGAAGAACGTCACCCCGAAAAGGCGCACCGGCCGGACAATGTTCAGCCGAAGAAACCGTCCTGGATCCGGGTCAAGGCCCCGACCTCCGAAGGCTACAAGAAGACGCGCGACATCCTGCGCGAGAAGAAGCTGGTCACCGTCTGCGAGGAAGCGGGCTGCCCGAACGTCGGCGAATGCTGGAGCCAGGGCCACGCCACGATGATGATCATGGGCGAGATCTGCACCCGGGGCTGCACCTTCTGCAACGTCGCGACCGGCAAGCCGCAGACGCTGGACGCCTTCGAACCCGGCCGCGTGGCCCATGCGGTGTCCGAACTTGGCCTTTCCCATGTCGTCGTCACTTCGGTCGACCGCGACGATCTTGACGACGGCGGGGCCGAGCATTTCGCCCAGACCATCCGCGCGATCCGCCACCGCAGCCCCGACACCACCATCGAGGTGCTGACCCCCGATTTCCTGAAATGCCCGCCCACGGCGCTGGAGAAGGTGGTCGAGGCGCGACCCGACGTGTTCAACCACAACCTCGAAACCGTGCCCGGCCTCTATCACGAGGTCCGCCCCGGTGCGCGCTACTTCCACTCCCTGCGCCTGTTGCAGCGGGTCAAGGAGCTGGACCCGACCATGTTCACCAAGTCCGGCATCATGGTGGGCCTCGGCGAAGACCGCCCGGCGGTCCTGCAGGTGATGGACGACATGCGAAGCGCGGACGTCGACTTCCTGACCATTGGCCAGTATCTGCAGCCGACGCCGAAGCACCATTCCATCGCCCGCTTCATCACGCCGGAAGAATTCAAGGCCTATGAGGCCGCAGCCTGGTCCAAGCGGTTCCTCATGGTCTCGGCCACGCCGCTGACCCGGTCCAGCTACCACGCCGGCGACGATTTCGCCCGGATGCGCGCGGCGCGGCAGGCGGGCAGGGGGTAGGCCAAATCAAAAGGGCCGCGCAACGGGCGGCCCTTTCGACTGTCTGCGGAGTGGATATCAGAACTTGAAGCCGACGCCGATGTCGTAGATTTCGGCCTCGCCGCCGACCTTGGTGCCGCCGCCCTCGACGAAAAGCCCGCTCTCGGTGTTGTAGGTTGCCGACATCGAATAGATGTCGCCGGAATCCTGGATCAGCAGGGCGTCGCCGCGCAGGGTAAGCGCGGGCATCACGTCATAGCTGCCATACAGGCGGAGGCTGTTGACGGCATCGCCGTCGTCGATTTGCGCGAAGGCAGCACCAAGATCGAAACGGTCATCATCGTGGAATACGCCGATCTGCATCAGCGAGACATCAGGACCGGGGGCGGTGGCGAATTCGCCCGAAATGAAGTAGGTCGTCGCGCCGCTTTCGTAGCGCATGATGCCTTCGGCGATGTCGATGTTTTCGTCGTTCAGATGGTGATAGCCGCCGCCAAAGGTCAGGTTGCCCGAGGTCTGGCGATAGGTGATGCCCGGCGTCAAGCCATTGTCCGCAAAGCTGGCGATCGAGGTCAGCGGACCGCGGAAGAACCCGGTCGTCAGATCCACCGCGCGGGAGGAGGAGAAGCGCGGCATCACGCTCAGGCTGTCGGTCAGCGGGCGCGGGGCGCCGACGGCGAATTCACCCGCCCCGGTCGACAGGACCAGCGCGGCCCAGGCGTTGGTCAGATCGGTGCCATCGTCGATGTGGGTGGAATCGAGCGCGGCATCGAAGCCCAGAAGGCCACCAGAGCGCCAGGACAGGCCCACATCGCCATCAAGCACCCAGGCGCTTGAATCTGCATCGACATATTCAAGCTTCACTTCGCCGCCGAAGGAAAGTCCGTTGGCTTCCTGTGCGACAGCGGGAAACGCAGTCAGCGCCACAAGGGCGGGGACAGTCAGTCTGATCATGGGATAGGTCCGTTCTGCTCGATTTTTTATCTTGTTTCGCCAAGGTATCGCAAAACCGTGACCAAAGAAAGGCATATTCATCAACATCTTGTATCGGTAACGCAGTCTTGTGCCTCTACGGGCGTCTTCCTGCAATGTGAAACGGGCGGGGATTTCGCCCCGCCCGTCAAGACCGCAACCGGCTGAAAACCCTATTCCTCGGGCTGTCGATAGGTCTTGTGGCAGGCGCCACAGGCAGCGCCCAGGGCACCCATGCCGGTCTTAAGGCTGGCAAGATCGGTGCCGGCCGCGGTCTGGAATGCCGCCGCCGCCGTGTTCAGATCGGCAACCTTTGTCAGAAAATCGTCCTGCGCAGTCCAGATCGTCGGCAGGGCAAAGCTGTCGGTGGCCTTCTGGTACTCGGACCCTGCCGGGAACTGGTCCATGCTCAGCACCGAAGCGATGGCCGCAATGTTTGCGGCCGCCTTGCTGGCCACCGCAGCATCATAAGGCGTCTCTTCCTTGGCCATGGCGCCCACCTTGCCAAGATCTGTCGCCATCTGCAGCATCAACCCATGGCGCATCTCGACCGCATCGGCGAAGGGGTCTTCCTCCTCGGCAACCGCGACTGAGGCAACCACCGCGCCGGCAGCCGCAATCAGAAACATGACTCTCATCTGGATCTCCCGTTTTGTATGTCCGGGCATCTGAGCGGTCCGGGAGGTGGCGCGGCAATAGAACAGAAGTCGTAAAGACCCGCTCTATTCCTTTGGCTTATGGCGCGTTTCCGCCTATTCCACGTTCGGCACCGCGAGGATGTACTCCGCCACGGCCTGCCGGTCGCTGTCCGGCAGACGCCCCATGTTCTCGACCACATGCGCCATGTGTCCGCCGACCACGTCGAAATCGGGTGTGAAGCCGGTCGTCAGGTACTGCACAATATCCGCCGCCGCCCAGCCCAGCTTGCCGGGCGTGATGTTCGGGATCTTGCCCTCGCCCGATGGGTTCGGCGCCCCGCCAAGCCAGCGCGACGTGTCCAGCCCCCCCAGCAGGTTGCGCGGCGTGTGGCACTCCCCGCAATGCGCCATCGCCTCGGCGATGTAGCGCCCGCGCGTGGCAGTGGGCGTCAGGTTCCCGGGCAGCGCCCAGTCCTTTGACAGGAAGAGGAGCTTCCACACGCCGATGCTGTCGCGGATATTGAAGGGAAAGCCCAGCTCATGCGGCTGGCTGGGGGTCGGATCGGCGGGCAGGGTCTTCATGAAAGCATAGAGGTCCGCCACATCCTGCATCTCCATCTTGGCGTAGGAGGCATAGGGCAGGGCGGGATAGTAATGCTCTCCCTCGGGGCTGACCCCGCGGGTGATGGCATTCGCCAGGTCCAGAAGCGACCAGTTGCCGATGCCATGCTCGGGGTCCTGGCTGATGTTCGGCGCGATGAAGGTGCCGAAATCCGACGGGAAGCGCTGCCCGCCGGACAGCACCAGCTCCGCCTCGCCCTTGGCCTCGGCGGCCATGTGGCACGAGGCGCAGCCCGCGGCCCAGAACACCAGCTCGCCCTTTGCCGGGTCGCCCGTCAGACCGGCCACCGCCGCCTCAGGCAGGGGCTTCGGGCGGGCCAGGACATAAAGCCCCCCCGCCGCAACCAGCCCCAGAACGATCAGCCAGCGCATGACCCGCATTGCAACACTCCGCTTCCACAACCTTTTGGCGAGCCTATCCGACCACCCGCCGGGGTCCAATCACGGTTTTTGGCGCAGGCGGTCGACTGTCATCCACTCTGGCCAGCCAATGAAACGCTCGACGGCCACGAGCGCCAGACAGATCGCGATGACCGCGAATACCAGCTTTGCCCGCCCCGCCGAGGGCGGATTCTGCACCCAGCGCTTTGCGCGCAACAGCCAGTGGAGCTGGTTCATTGCACTTCATTGAACCGCACCTTGCCGATGAAGGGCAGGTTGCGGTTCCGTTGCGCGAAGTCGATGCCATAGCCCACGACGAACTCATCGGGAATCTCGAACCCGGTCCAGTCGGCCTTGACTGCCACTTCCCGGCGCGAGGGCTTGTCGAGAAGCGCGCAGACCTTCAGCCGCTTCGGCTCGCGCGCCTGCAGAAGGTGGATGACATGGTGCAGGGTAAACCCGGTGTCGACGATGTCCTCGACCAGCAGCACGTCGCGCCCCGCGATCTCGCCCCGCAGGTCCTTCAGGATGCGTACCTCGCGGCTGGAATGCATGGAATCGCCGTAGCTGGAGGCTTCGAGAAAATCGACCTCGACCGGCAGCTCGATCTCGCGCACGAGATCAGCGATGAAGACGAAGGATCCGCGCAACAGGCCGACCACCACCAGCTTGTCGGTCCCGTGGAAATGCGTGGTGATCTCGCGCGCCAGCGCCTCGACCCGCGCCGCGATGGACTTGGCGCTGATCATCTGGTCGATCACATAAGGACGGTCGGGCATTGTCGGATCCGGTTGCTTCGCCCCTTCCTAGCGCCCAATGCCGGGGTTGCATAGGCCGTGACACGACGCCCGCTTGATCTTGGGCACAGGGCGGGCCAAATGTCGGGAAAAGACCGAGACGCATGCCCACCCATTCCGAAACCAAGCGCCTGCCCTTTACCGCCCGCCAGATGTACGATCTGGTGGCCGATGTGGCGTCCTATCCGAAGTTCCTGCCCTGGAATACCGCCGCCCGCATCCGCTCGCGCACGCCCATCGACGGCGGGGGCGAGGTGATGGAGGCTGACCTTGTGATAAGCTTCAAGGTCTTCCGCGAACGCTTCGGCAGCCGGGTGACGCTTTGGCCGGAGGCGTTGAAGATCGACACCGAATATCTTGAAGGACCGTTTCGTCACATGAAGTCGAACTGGGCCTTCCGCGATGTTCCGGGCGGCTGCGAGGTGGATTTCCACGTCGACTTCGAATTCCGCAACGCGATCCTGCAAGGCATCATCGGCGTGGTCTTCAACGATGCCATGCACCGCGTCGTCCGCGCCTTCGAACGCCGGGCAGCGGAACTGTATGGTCCCGCAGCGCCCTGACGCGACGGAAACTCCTCGCGGCAGCGTGAAGTCCTCACCAACCAGCCCCGAGGAATTTCCATGCGCAGACTTGCCCTGATGATTGCCCTCCTCGTGTCCCAGCCCCTCGCAGCCGAGACGGTACGACTTGGCGACCGCTGGTACGAGATCGAGCTTCCCGCCAACCCCAAGGGGGCACGGCTGATCCTGGCGCTGCACGGCGGGGGAGGGAACCCCGACACCTTCGGCAAGGCTTCGGGCCTTGCCCGTGCCGCCACCCGCGCCGGGTACGCCGTGGCCTTTCCGGCGGGCAGCGGTCAGCGCGGCGACGGGATGCTCACCTGGAACGCTGGCTATTGCTGTGCCTACGCTGCGCGCAAGCGGGTCGATGACCTCGTCTTCCTGAAGGCGGTCATCGCCGATGCGGCCAGCCGGTTTGGCGTCGACGGCACCGGTGTCTATCTGACCGGCATGTCGAACGGTTCGATGATGTCCGAGACCTTCGCCGCCAAGAACCCCGGCCTTGTCCGCGCTGTCGCGGGCGTCTCCGGCTCGATGGACACCCGCAGCACCCGCGTGAATGGCAAGGTTCCGGCCCTGATCATCCACGGCACCGCCGACACCAATGTCCCCTATGACGGCGGAAAGGGCACTTCCAGCCGCACCCGCACCAGCTTCGCCTCGGTCGCATCGGTGGTGAGGGCCTTTCTCAAGCCCTGGGGCGGTATTCCGGCCGAGACCAGCCGCACCATCGACCGCAAGGATGACGGCACCTCGGTCATTGTCACCGACTACCTGAAGAGCGGGCAGGTGGTCCTGCGGCTGATGACCGTCGAAGGCGGCGCGCACCATTGGCCCGGCGGGCGCAAGGCGCGGAAGGGAGAGGGCAAGACGCAGGAGATCGACGCCAACGCCGAAATCCTGCGCTTCTTCGCCGCGAACCCTTAAGAGGTCAGCTCGTAGGCCCGCTCGCCGTGGACCGAAAGGTCAAGACCATTGGTCTCGGTCTCCAGATCCACGCGCAGCGGTGTCACCAGCGCCACCAGCTTGACCAGCGCGAAGGTCAGCCCGACGGTCCACAGACCCACGACCACAAGGCCCCCCAGTTGCGCCGCCCAGGTCCCGACCCCGAAGACCGCGATCATGACCGTGCCGAAGATGCCACCCACGCCATGCACGGCAAAGACATCCAGCGTGTCGTCGATCCGGGTGCGGTTGCGTATGAGGGTGACCGCCTCCTGGCACAGGATGCCGGCCACGCTGCCGATGGCGAGGGCCTCGACCGGGCCGACAAAACCGCTGGCCGGCGTGATCGACGCCAGCCCGGCGATGGTGCCGGTCACCAGACCCACCAGCGATGCGCGGCCGAATTTGATCCGCTCCCACAAAGCCCAGCTCAGGGATGCCGCCGCCGCCGAGAGATGCGTCACCGTCAGCGCCATCGCCGCCTGTCCGTTCGCCGCCAGTGCCGATCCGGCGTTGAAGCCGAACCAGCCGACCCAGAGCATCGCCGCCCCGACCATCACCATCCCCGGCTGATGGGGCGGGGTGGTGCGGTTCTTGCGGGGACCCAGGAACCAGGCGATGACCAGCGCCGCCAGACCCGCGGTTTCATGCACGACGATGCCGCCCGCGAAATCGCGCGTCCCGGTCTCGCCCCAGATCCCGCCATC
>JAFLCY010000151.1 GCA_017303485.1 Rhodobacterales bacterium | reverse complement strand
CGCGCGATCCGAACCGGCCCTACCTGCCAGCGGTGAAATTTGTCACTGCGAATGACTGGAAGCCCTTCACCGACGAAAGCCTGACCGGCGGCGGTATCTATGTCCGCATGGCTACCACCGCGATGCATCGCGGCGGTAACGACCGGGACTACAAGATCTCTTTCGTGGACGATTGGGGTTCGCACATCGACACATTGCTGCCGTTGGGGGCTTACGACGTGTCGATTGCCTGGTCGAAGCCGGACTGTTCCAAGATCGACATGCTGGGCGAGTTCGCGGTAAAGATGTGTACCGAGTTCGAGTTCTCGGAGCCGATCTACGAAGTGGCCTATTCCTATCACACGCTGGTCGACAGCAAATACGCCGATGCCCGCAGCTTCGCCGATTACGCCGGGGCCCGGATCTGCCGACCGGAAGGCTGGCCCACCAGCGACCTTGAAGTCGAGGGCCTTGCCGCGCCGACGGTGGAATTCGTCCAGCCCAAGACGCCGATGGAATGCGCCAAAATGCTGCTGGACGGCAAGGTCGACCTCTATTCGATCGAGGTCGAAACCTCGACCGCCAACTTCGAGGAGCTTGGGGCGACCGACAAGGTGCTGCTGAACCCGGCGCTGGCCACCTTCAACACCCACCATTTCGTGACCTCGCGGTCGAACAAGCGCGGGCTGGAGTATATCGCCATGCTCAACAAGGGCCTTGCAGAGATGCGCGAGACTGGTGAGTGGTACGATATCGTTGCCACCGGTCTTGCGGAATACAACGACCAGAAGAAGTAGCGGACGTGCCCCCGGTCTCGGGATCGGGGGCGGTTCGTGTCCTTGGCAAAGCTTGGCGGGTGCGGAAGTACCCGCGATGCGCAAGCGCCGCCTGCGGCCCAGGATCGGGTGACGTCTCAGATCTCGGCAGTATTTCAACCAGATCACCACGCCGTGCTGCACGGTGCGGTGATTTCCGGGTGATCAAGCCGGGGGTCTAGGGTCAGCCTCGCGTCCGAAAGGGACGTGACAACGGGCTTTGACCCAGGGGAGATACGACATGAAACGCACCATCACCGCGCTTGCTCTTCTCGCAGTAGCCGCTCTGCCGTCGCTGGCTTTGGCCGACGAAATGGACCCTGCCAAGATGACCTGCGCCGAGTTTTCGGCCATGGACAAGGACGGCATGATGAAGGCCGTCGAGGCGATGCACATGGCAGGGCCTGACGCCGCGATGAAGATGGACGAGGCCAAGACCGAAGAGGCCATGATGATGACCACCGAGCATTGCAAGGACAAGCCGGACATGATGGCGATGGAGGCCATGACGATGAAATGACGACACCGGGCGGCCCGATTTCCGGGGCCGCCCGGTTTTCCTGGCCTTTCGTCCGGCGGGCGCTGCCTCTTTCCCTTTCGCCGATCCTCCCCTATCCCTTGGCGCATCAGGCGGGAGAGCGGGATGATCGCGGTCAAGGGCTACAGGGGGCAGAAGGTTGCGGTGCTGGGACTGGGCCGGTCGGGTCTGGCGACGGCGGCAGCCCTGCAGGCCGGGGGAGCGGAACCCCTGCTCTGGGACGACAGCCCCGAGGCGCGGGTGAAGGCGGAAGCCGAAGGCTTCACACTCACCGACCTGACCCGAAACGCGGCGCTGGACGGGGTGGCCTGCCTTGTGACCTCGCCCGGCATTCCGCATCTCTACCCCGCGCCGAACCCGATCATCGCCCGCGCGCTGGAGGCGGGGATCCCGGTCGACAACGACATCGGGCTTTTCTTCCAAAGTGCCGCCGGGCCGGAGTGGGAAGCGATGGAGACCCCGCCAAAGGTGGTGGCGGTCACCGGGTCGAACGGCAAGTCGACGACAACGGCGCTGATCCATCACATTCTTGAGGTCGCGGGCAAGCCGACCCAGATGGCGGGGAACATCGGCAAGGGGGTCCTCTCCATCGACCCCCCAGTCGATGGCGAGGTCGTGGTGCTGGAACTGTCCTCCTACCAGACCGATCTGGCCCGCGCCCTGACGCCCGATGTGGCGGTCTTCACCAACCTCTCGCCCGACCATCTGGACCGGCATGGCGGCATGGGCGGCTATTTCGCCGCGAAGGCACGACTGTTCACGCTGGGCGGCCCCGATCGCGCGGTGATTGGCGTGGATGAGGTCGAGGGGCGGTTTCTCGCGGATCAGCTGGGGCAGGGGCCGCAGGATGACCGGGTGATCCGGGTTTCCTCGGGTCAGAAGCTTGAGGGCTTCGGCTGGTCGGTCTTTGCCCGGAAGGGGTTCCTTGCGGAATGGCGGAAGGGGCGACAGGTGGCCAGTATCGACCTTCGTGAGGTCAAGGGCCTGCCCGGCGCGCACAACCACCAGAACGCCTGCGCGGCCTATGCGGCCTGCCGGTCGCTCGGCCTTGCCCCGAAGCTGATCGAGGGCGCGCTCCATTCCTTTGCCGGTTTGCCGCATCGCAGCCAGCTGGTCGGAGAACGGGCCGGGGTACGCTTCGTGAACGACTCGAAGGCGACGAATGTGGATAGCGCGGCGAAGGCGCTGCAGGCCTTCCCGAAAATCCGCTGGATTGCGGGGGGCATGGGCAAGGACGGCGGGATTGCGGCGCTGAAGCCGCATCTGGGCGCGGTCGTGAAGGCCTATCTGATCGGCCATTCCGCGCGGGACTTCGCCCTGCAGATCGGCGAGACGCCGCATGAGATCTGCGAGACGATGGCACGCGCGGTTGCCCGCGCCGCCGAAGAAGCGCAACCGGGCGAGGTCGTGCTGCTGGCCCCGGCAGCGGCAAGCTTTGACCAGTACCCGAACTTCGAGAAGCGCGGCGAGGATTTCACCGCGCGGGTGAGGGCGATCCTCGCCGGTTAGGCGCGGCAGCAAAGCAGCGCGCTCCCACGCTAAGGCCACAAAGCTGCCTGATTGATCGGCGAGGTAGGACCATCACGCCGAATCTGGGAGAAAGTCATTGAAGATCATAGCCTTCGCTGCCGCCACCGCGATCCTGTCCTGTGCTTCGCAGGCCAGCGCCGAGGACAAGAAATTCGCCGGCTATGTCATCAAGGCGAAGACCGAAACCGTCGAGGGCGTGCTGCTGGTGGACGGCTACTCACCGGAAGAGCTGGTGTCCTTCCTGCGGGAAGACTGTGCATCGGGTGAGATCGGATCGCTGAGCTATGTCGGCAAGCCCTACAAGAAACGCGGAAACACGTTCCAGAAGTTCAAGACAACCTGTGTTGGCGGACCAAGCCCCCGCATCGGCGCGACTTCGGCAGTGTCGGTCGAGGTCGAGAGAATGCCCGACGGCCGCAACATGACGGAATACACCTACGGCGCCAACGGGGACCTCCAGTACACCCGCTACATCCGGTAGGTGGTCAAGTCGAACTGCGCGGAAGAAGGCCGCGCATCGGGAAGCAGGGCGACCCGCGTCCAACGCGCCTCCTCGAGCATTTCATGCACTCGTCGGGACGCCCGAGCGATGAATGCACGAAGCGCTCGAAGAGCGGCTGGTCAGACGGCGAGAAGCCTTCCGTCCTCGGCTGCCGAAGCTTCGGCCCGGTCGAGCAGCCGTTGCAGCGCCGCTCCCCGCGCGAAATCGGGGTCGGCAGGTGCCTCGCCCCGGATCGCCGAAATGAACCGCTGGTAGATGGTGGGAACCTCGGGGCAGTCCACGTCGTGCCAGGTGCCGGTCTGGATGTCATCGCCGAGGCTGGCGCGCAGGTGGCTGACGGCTTTCTCGAACGTGACCTCAAGCCCCCCGGTCTGGCCATAAAGCCGTAGCCGCAGGTCGTTCAGGTGCCCGGTGGCAAAGCGCGTCGCCGCGACCGTGCCAAGCGCGCCGTTGGACAGGCGAAGCTGCATGGTCGCGCTGTCGTTGGCGTCCAGCGGGTACTCGCCAATCTGCCCGCCCGGTGCCTTGTCGAAAGTCTGCAACAGGCAGGACACCTGAACCGCATCCATTCCGGCAATGAAGGTGGCGAAGTCGAGGATATGGATGCCGACATCGCCCAGCACGCCCTTGGACCCGTGCTTGGTGGACAGCCGCCAAAGCCATTGCGGTTCCTTGTCCCAGTGGCCCCAGGCGGGCTGGGTCAGCCAGCTTTGCAGGTAGGAGGCTTCGAAATGCCGGATCGTGCCGATGGCCCCGTCCCGCACCATCTGCGCGGCTTTCTGCAAGGCGGGGACGTTGCGGTAGCTGAGGTTAACCATGTTCACCACCCCGGCCTTCTGCGCGGCGGCAGTCATCTCCTCGGCGGCCCTGGCATTGGTGGCGAGCGGCTTTTCGCACAGCACATGCTTGCCCGCCGCAAGGAAGGGCAGCGTCGTCGGATAATGTGCCGCGTCCGGGGTGACGTTGGTCATCGCGTCGAACTCACCCCAGGCAATGGCGTCCTGCACGGAGGCAAAGCCGTTCGGGATGCCATGCGCCTGCTGGAAGGCGGCAAGCGGTTCGGCGCGGGTGTCGATCCCGGCGACAACCGTGACGCCGGGGATCGACGAGAAACCTTCGGCATGGTTCTTCGCCATGCCGCCGGTGCCGAGGATAAGAAGCCGGACGGGTTGCATCAGCGATACCCTTCCTCGCCGTCGTGGTGCAGGCGTGGTCCGCGCTCTTCCAGCGGCTCCAGCGTCTTGCCGACCGGGGTGTTCGGGGCATCGGTGGGCTTGGCCAGCCGCGCTTCGGGGTTGAAGGCCCAGCGGACGCCATTGGTGATCACCTTCTGCACCAGCGGCTGGTGGTAGGTCGGGTAGGTCTCATGTCCCGGGCGGAAGTAGAAGATGTTGCCCGCGCCGCGCCGGTAGGTCAGGCCCGAACGGAAGACCTCGCCACCCTGGAACCAACTGACGAAGACGGTCTCAAGCGGCTCTGGCACGCCGAAGGGCTCGCCATACATCTCTTCGTATTCGATCTCGAAATGGTCGGGGATGCCGCGCGCGATCGGGTGCTGACGGCTGGTCACCCAGAGCCGCTCCCGCTCGCCGGCTTCGCGCCACGAGAGGTTGCAGGGTGCGCCCATCAGCCGTTTGAAGGGTTTCGAGAAAT
The DNA here is from genome assembly GCA_017303485.1 of Rhodobacterales bacterium. GTDB lineage: Bacteria > Pseudomonadota > Alphaproteobacteria > Rhodobacterales > Rhodobacteraceae > Tabrizicola. Next base: position 3,525 of record JAFLCY010000151.1, on the reverse strand, counting down.
GGGCGGAGTGCAGGAAGATCACGCCCATGCCGGACCAGACGGCCTCGGCCACGCGCTCGACGATCTCGTCCTTGACCTCGCCATGGGCGGCGTGGCCCCACCAGATCAGCACGTCGGTCTCCGCCAGCTTCTTGGCGGTCATCCCGTGTTCGGGGTCCTGCAGGGTGACCGTGCTGGCCTTGATGCCGTCTTCCTTGTTCAGGAATTCGGCAATCGTGCCGTGCATGGTCTTGGGGTAGACCTCGGCCACGACCTTGTTCTTCTGTTCGTGGACGTTCTCGCCCCACACGGTGACGCGGATGGTCATGGGTAGTCTCCTTGAAATGAAAGCGCGCCCGGGGACGGACCTCGGGCGCGCAAGGTAGGGGTCAGCGGATCGGCTTGCCGTTCGTGTCGAAGCGGTGCAGGTTCGCTGCCTGCGGCGCGAGCGAGACCTTAGTGCCCACCGGGATGGTTGCCTTGCCGGGGCGGCGGACGATCACGGGCTCTTCGCTGCCGACCTCGACGAAGAGATAGTGGTCGGAGCCCAGGTCCTCGACGTGGACAACCTCACCCGACCAGGGGCCGTTCTCCACCACGTCGATATGTTCGGACCGCGCGCCAATGGTGGTGCAGCCAAGGTCGGCGGCGAACTTGCCGGTCAGGAAGTTCATCTTCGGACTGCCGATGAAGCCCGCCACGAAGATCGAGTTCGGCCGTTCGTAAAGCTCTGCCGGGCTGCCCGCCTGTTCCAGCCGCCCGTCGCGCAGCACCGCGATCCGGTCGGCCAGGGTCATCGCTTCCACCTGATCGTGCGTCACGTAGATCATGGTGACGTTCGACATCGAATGGTGAAGCTTCGCGATCTCAAGCCGGGTCTGCACCCGGAGGCCCGCATCGAGGTTCGACAGGGGTTCGTCGAACAGGAACACCCGCGGGTCGCGCACGATGGCACGGCCGATGGCGACGCGCTGGCGCTGGCCGCCGGACAACTGCTTGGGCAGGCGGTCGAGCAGGTGGTCGATCTGCAGGAGCTTCGCGGCGTTTTCGACGCGCGTCCTGATCTCGGCGTCGCTCGTCTTGTCCAGCTTCATCCCGAAGGCCATGTTGTCATAGACCTTCATGTGCGGATAAAGCGCGTAGCTCTGGAACACCATCGCGATGCCGCGCTTGGACGGGACTACGTTGTTCACCGCCTCGCCGTCGAAGAGCATGTCGCCGGTGGTGATCTCCTCCAACCCCGAGATCAGGCGCAGAAGCGTGGACTTGCCAGAACCCGAAGGCCCGACGAAGACCATGAACTCGCCCTTCTCGATGGTCAGGTCGACGCCCCTGATCACCTGCACGGCGCCATAGGACTTGGTGACGTTCTTCAGTTCGATCTTTGCCATGATGTCAGCCCTTCACGCCGCCCGCGGTAAGCCCCGCGACGATCTTGCGTTGGAAAATGAGGACGAGGATGATCAGCGGAACCGTCACGATGACGCTTGCCGCCATGATCGGACCCCAGGGGATTTCCTGCTGGCTTGCGCCAGAGAGCAGCGCGATTGCCACCGGCACCGTCCGGGTCGTCTCGGAACTGGTGAAGGTCAGGGCAAACAGGAACTCGTTCCAGGCACCGATGAAGGCCAGAAGGCCGGTCGTCACCAAAGCGGGCCACAGAAGCGGCAGGAAGACCTTGGTGATGATGATCCAGGGGGTCGCGCCGTCGACGATGGCGGCCTCCTCGATCTCGACCGGCAGGTCCCGCATGAAGGTGGTCAGCACCCAGACGGTGAAGGGCAGGGTGAAGATCACGTAGGACATGATCATCGCCCAAGGCGTGTTGAAGATGCCCAGGAAGCGCACCAGTTCGAACAGACCCGCCAGCACGGCGATCTGCGGGAACATCGACACCGCGAGGATCGCCATCAGAAGAAGCCCGCGCCCCCGGAACCGCACCCGCGCCAGGGCGTAGGATGCGGTCACGGCCAGGAACAGCGCAAAGGCCACGGTCGTCGTCGCGATGAAGACCGAGTTCCAGATCGAACGGACGAAGCTCCGCCCGCCCAGCACCGTCTGGTAGTTGCCCCAGTCGAAGGACTTGGGCCAGTAGTTGACCTTGAACAGCTCGGTTCCCGTCGCGAATGAGGTGACGATCGCGTAGTAGAACGGGAAGACCGAGAAGACGACGATCACCACGACAAGCGCGTAAAAGCCGACGGTCGAAAGCAGTTTCTGCGCGGTCATTTCTGGCCCTCCCCGGAAAGGTCGACCTTGCCCAGCCAGATGTAGAGGCTGACGAAGATGGCGATGATCGCGAACAGGAGCGTGGACTGCGCGGCGCCATAGGCGAACTTGTCAAAGTCGATCATGTTCTCGCGGCTGATCACCGACATGGTCTTGGTGGCCGCCGAATTGGGCGTCAGCACATAGACGAGGTCGAAGATCCTGAGCGCGTCGAGCATCCGGAAGATGATGGCGACGGCCAGCGCGGGGCGGATCAGGGGCAGGGTGACCTTGAAGAACACCTTCACCGGGTTGATCCCGTCCAGCTTGGTGGCCTCGTAGATGTCGCGTGGCACCATCTGAAGCCCGGCCAGGATGAGCAGCGCCATGAAGGGCGTGGTCTTCCAGATGTCGACCATCAGCACCGCATACATCGCGGTATCGACCGAAGCCGTCCAGGCGATCTTCTGGTCGATCAGGCCAAGGTTCAGCGCGATGTCGTTCAGGATGCCGAACTGGTCGTTCAGCATCCAGGCCCACATCTTCGCCGACACGATGGTCGGGATGGCCCAGGGGATCAGGATCGCGGCACGGACAAGCCCCCGGCCCTTGAACTCGGCGTTCAGCACCAGGGCGACGATCAGGCCCAGCACGGTCTCGAAGAAGACCGATACGAAGGCGAAGCGCACCGTATTCCAGACCGCATTCCACCAGGCCGGATCGACCAGCGTACCGCGCCAGATCCAGCGGCCCGATTCCATGACACGCAGGGACAGGTAGTTGTCGAAGCCGATGAACTCGCCACCGTAAAGATCGCTGAGCGCGGTATTGGTCAGCGAAAACCAGATGGTGCGCAAAAGCGGCCAGGCCGCCACGCAGAACAAGGCTGCCAGCATCGGCGCGATGAACCAGAAGGCCGCGCGCTGGCGTTGCTGCGAGAGGCTGAGCCCCCCGTCCTTGGTTGCCATGTTACCCTCCCCTGTCGGGCCCCCCTCCGGGGCCCGTTGCGATGAGACGGGCGGCGACTGCTGGGGACAGCGCCGCCCGTCGATGGGGTCAGTGTGGTCCGGGAGGACTTACCAGCCCGACCCCTTGATGTCCGTCAGATCGGCTTCCAGGATCTCCAGGTTCTCGGCCGCCGAGCCATTGCCCGAAAGCGTCTCGTGAACCGCCGACCAGAACTTCGCCGAAACCTCGTTGTATTTGCCCAGCGTCGGAGCCGAGGGGCGCGGAACCGCGTTCAGGAACACGTCCTTCCACTGCGGAATGATCGGCTGCGCGGCGGCGATGTCGGCGTCATCATAAAGCGAGATGATCGTCGGCAGGTTCGAGGCGATG
>JAFLCY010000150.1 GCA_017303485.1 Rhodobacterales bacterium | reverse complement strand
CCGCAAACGGGCCGACCATCGGCTTTCTCGCCCCGGTCGACACCGCGCCCGCCTTCAACGCCACCGGCGTCAAGCCCCGCGTGATCCGGGGCTACAACGGCGGTCCGGTCCGCTTTCCCGACGCGCCCGACCTGGAACTGTCGCCCGAGACCTCGCCCTACCTCGGCACCCGGCTTGGCCATGACATCGTCACCGCCTCGGGCACCACGCTTCTGGGCGCCGACGACAAGGCGGGCGTCGCTGTGATCATGACGGCCGCGCGCCACCTGATCGCCAACCCGGACATCCCGCATGGGCCGATCCGCATCGCCTTCACCCCGGACGAAGAGATCGGGCGCGGCGTCGATCCGCGGCTGGCAAAGGACATCAAGGCCGATTTCGCCTACACGCTCGACGGCGGGGCGGCGGGCGAGATCGAGTATGAAAGCTTCTCGGCCGACGGCGCCGTGGTGAAGATCGAGGGCGTCTCGGTCCACCCCGGCACCGCCAAGGACAAGCTGGTCAACGCGCTGCACCTTGGGGCCAAGGTCATCGCGACCCTGCCGCAGGCGCGGATGACGCCCGAGACGACAGCGGACCGCGAGGGGTTCCTTATGGTCTACGAGATGCGCGGCACGGCGGCGGAGTGCGAGCTGCGCTTCATCCTCCGCGACTTCGAGCTTGACGGGCTGGCCGCGAAAGGCGCGCTGCTCCGGCAGGTCTGCGAAACCGTCGCCGCCACCGAGCCGCGCGCCAAGATCTCCTGCGAGATCAAGCCGCAGTACCGCAACATGCGCTACTGGCTGGAAAAAGACATGGCCCCGGTCGAACTGGCGCAGGCCGCCTGCCGCGATCTTGGGGTTGAGCCGGTATCGGTCCCGATCCGCGGCGGCACCGACGGCTCACGCCTGACCGAGATGGGCGTGCCCTGTCCGAACGTCTTCACCGGGATGCAGGAGCTGCACGGCCCGCAGGAATGGATTTCGGTGCAGGACATGGCACTGTCGACCAAGGTCGTCTTGCGTCTGGTCGAACGGGCGGCTCAGCAAGGGTAAGGCCACCGTAGGGTGCGTGATTTGACGCACCATCCGATCCCTGCGAAAGCGTTACCGGAAGGTAAACGTCCGCAACCAAGTTATTGACTTCATTTGATCTAAAAGCTGTCCGCGCGCGGGCAGTCAGGCCTTCTTCTGCCCGATCCTGGGTTCGGTCCCGGTCTTCAGCCGCGTCAGGTTGGCCCAATGCCTCGCATAGACCAGCACGGTCAACACCAGCGCCAGGATCAGCAGGCTTCCGTCGGTCAGCCAGAGTATCCAAAACCCCGCGCTGGCCGCCGCGACCAGCGCCGCGATCGAGGAATAGCGCGTCACCACTGCCGTCACCAGCCAGGTCAGGCACAGGCAGGCCCCGACCCGCCAGTCCAGCGCGAGGAAGAGACCGAGGAAGGTGGCCACACCCTTGCCGCCCCGGAAGCCCAGCCAGACCGGATAGAGATGCCCAAGGAAAGCCGCCAGTCCTGCCACCTGGGCGGCATCCTCGGCGCCCACCAGCCAGCGCGCCAGCAGCACCGCCACTGCCCCCTTGCCGCCGTCCAGGAGCAGCGTCGCCAGTGCTGCGCCCTTGTTTCCGGTCCGCAGGACATTGGTCGCGCCGATGTTGCCCGACCCGATGGACCGCAGGTCGCCCAGCCCCATCGCCCGCGTCACCAGCACCCCGAAGGGGATCGAACCGAGGAGATAGCCCATCACGGCTGTCAGGAGCAGCATCCCCTGCGAGGTCACGAAGTCAGGCATCTCTTCTCATTCTTCCGCCGCAAAGACCCGCGTCCCGCCGACCCAGGTTGCCAGCACCTTACCCTCCATCCGCGCGCCGTCAAACGGCGTGTTCTTGGATTTGGACAGAAGCGTGAAGCGGTCCATCAGGAAGGGGGCGTCAGGGTCGAAAAGGATCAGGTCCGCAGGTGCGCCCACACTCAGGCGGCCCTGCGGCAGGCCAAGCCGGATGGCCGGATTCAGGGCCATCGCGCGGAAAAGGGTGGGAAGGCTGAGGTGCCCGGCATGGAAAAGTCGCATCGCGGCGGGCAGGAAGGTCTGCAGGGCCACAGCACCCGGTGCGGCATCCTCGAAAGGCAGGCGCTTCGATTCCTCGTCGGCGGGCGTGTGCATCGAGGAGATGACGTCGATCGTTCCCTCCGCCACCGCCGCGACGATCGCCAGCCGGTCCTGCTCGGACCGCAGGGGCGGCGTGACCTTGAAGAAGGTCCGGTAGTCGCCGACGTCGAATTCGTTCAGGGTCAGATGGTGGATCGAGGTCCCCGCCGTCACATCCAGCCCTGCCGCCTTGGCGCTGGCCAGCGCGGGCAGCGCCTTTGCGGTGGTGATCTGGTCGGCGTGGTAGCGGACGCCGGTCATCTCGACCAGCGCAAGGTCGCGTTCCAGCCCCATCCGCTCGGCCATCGGCGAGACGGCGGGAATGCCGCGCAGGCTGGCGAATTTGCCGGAGGTCGCCGAGGCGCCGGAGGACAGGCCCGGGTCCTGCGGGTGGCCCACGACCAGCGCGCCAAGCGATCTGGCATAGGACATCGCCCGGGTAATCGCCTTGGCCTCGGTCGAAACCCTGAAGACGTCGGTGAAGGCGATGGCCCCGGCGTCGCGCAGGAAACCGATCTCGGTCATCTCGCGCCCCTCGCGGCCCTTGGTGAGCGCGGCCATGTGGCGGATGCGGACGGGTGCTGCGGCGGCGCGGCGGGTCACGAATTCCAGTGTTTCCGGGGTGTCGATGGCGGGGTGGGTGTCGGGCCGGGCGATGAGGGTCGTGACACCGCCCGCCGCCGCCGCCTGTCCGGCCGAGCCGAAGCTTTCGCGGTGCCGCTCACCCGGCTCGCCGATCTTGACGCCCCAATCGACGATGCCGGGCGCAAGGCACTTGCCGCCGCAGTCGATGACGGTCGCGCCTTTCGGGGCCTTTTCGTCACGGGAAAGGATCAGCCCGTCCTTCACCGTCAGGCTGCCCGGCGCGTCGGTCCCGGCCTCGGGGTCGATCAGGCGGGCGTTGGTGAAGTGCAGCGTGGTCATGTCCGGTCCGTCCGAAGGTCCGGCCCGATATGCGACGGCGCGGGCGGCTTGTCCACCGGAACTCACCCGATCGCAAGCCAGAGGGCAACGGCGCCGGTCAGCGCCAGCGCGATCCCGAATAGGATGAAGGCCGAATTCGGTCGCTGCGGGCCAGGGTCGGCGGGCTGCGAGGGGGTCAGGCGGCCTTTGGCGGCGGCTGTGGGCAGGGGTTCGAAATGCACTGGCGGGCGGGCCTCGGCATAGGTGCCGACCAGGGTCAGGCGCGGGTCGAGGGTCAGCGTCGCCTCGCGCCCGTGCAGGGCCTTCGACAGCAGGATCAGGACCGGGCCTTGCAGGGCGTCAAGCCCGGCGGGGTCGGTGATGGCGGTGTCGGGCACGCCCAGCCCCTCGGTCAGGTAGCCGGCGAGGCCGACGCCGGAGAGATCGGCAAGGTCGAAGATCTCGATGAAGGCAGGATCAAGGTCGGGATCGTGCAGCAGAGCCGCGGCAAGACTGGCCTTGTCGCGCTTCAGATCGTCAGGGGAAAGCCTGGCAGTGAAGACGCGGAGGCCGTCCCGGTCATGGGCGGGAATGGTGATGCGTGTCATGGGCGGGCCTGGATTCGGGTGGCGGTTGCGGCGGGGTCGGACTGGTACTTGATGAGACAGCGGTCGCCGGTTGTCGTGGTGACCTGCACCGAACCAAGAAAGGCGCGGGCGTCGCGGATCTGCGCGCGGGCGATCGCCCGGCCGCCCGGGCCGAGCAGGCGGCGGTCAGTCAGGCGCCAGGTCTCGGCCAACGACTCGGAGGCGAGATACGCCGCCCGCACCCCGATGGCGAGGACCGCGCCGAACGGGCCGGCGACCGGATAGGGGTTGCCCAGCCACATCAGCAACAGCCCGGCCGCGGCACCAAGGACCACGGCCATGATCAGGTGGCTACGCCAATAGGCCAGACGGTCGGCGCGGAACTCTGCCACGACCGTCTCGCCCTCCTGCAAGGGGGAGATAGTGCCAAGCAGCGGGTCGGGTGCGATCCGGGCCATCAGGCGATCAGGATAAAGGCGGTGGTGAAGAGTGCAATGAAGACGAGGACGGCGACAGCCACCATCCCGCCCTGGCGCATTTCCTGTTTCGTGGGTTTGCGGTCGGGGTCAGGGGTCATTGGGCATCGCCTTGCAGGTTGCGGATCATGAGGAACACCTTCTCAGCCTCGACGATATTCTCAAAGCCTGCCTTGGTGGTGCCGAGATCGCCGTCCGAGTCGCGCTCCATCCGGGCGTGCAGCCAGACGGTTCCGGCAAGCCTGCCCGGCTCCAGTTCAAGCGCCGTGGCGGGCAGGATCGGATAGACCTTCAGGCTGGGGAAGGGCCCGGAGCGCAGGACATAGGCGGCGCGGGTGGAAAGCGCATAGCGGATGTACCGGTGGGCGGTGCGCGCCTCGACGAAGGGGCCAAAGACGAGAAAGCCACCGAGGCCGAGGAAAGGCAGGCCGAAGGCGGCGAAGAACACCGCGAGGCCGGCGTCGGAGGTGCTTGCGGCCTGGGTCAGGCGCTGGAGGCCGAGGAAGAAGACCGCGACGCCGATCAGAAGGAAGGGCAGGCCGAAGACCATCAGGAACAGCCGCTTGCCGCGCTGGTGAAAACCGGGGGCGGGCGCGCCCTCCCAGAGGATGGTTTCACCGGGGCGGAGGGGGAGGGGGGTCATTCGGAGGAGATCGATCGGTTCTTGTCTTCGACATCCAACCGGACCTGAGCATTGGGATCAGCCCGCGAGGTTTCAATGGCAGTTTTCAACGACTCCAGAGATTTGTCACTGACCCCGATTAGTGTAGCCATGTGAAGCCTCCAAGGCAGGATTGACGGCTCACCAAAAACAACTCCCTGAAAAAGCAGGCCTCTTCCGACGTTAACTGTCTTAGTAATTCTCTTCGCTTGCACTCGCGAAAACAAATGGCTCCTTCGTATCAGCAGTCGTCGGTTTGTTACCGCGTACCACAGTCCGTAGTGGCAAGTAATGCTCAGCACCAAAGGCAATGCGTGGAACAAAGCGAAGATAGCCGGAATGGCGATGAGGACGTAAGCCTTCCCTGCGGCGCTATCCGAGCTTTCGCTGGGAAGCCGGGACCAAAACCAAAGAGCAAGCCCCGACCAGGCAACCACGTTGACGCTGAGAAATGTCAGTATTTGCGCTCGCGGTGGTTGGTGCTTCCAAATGACTACTTCGCCTTCATCGACTGAGGGCGTCCAATCGTCGGCCGCTTCCCTCACGCCATCATCCCCACAATCCTGCGCCCCCGCTCCGCCCGCAGGTTCCGGGCGAGGAGGTCCATGCAGGCCATCCGCACCGCGACGCCCATTTCCACCTGGTCCTGGATCACCGAACGGTTGATGTCGTCGGCGAGGTCGCCGTCGATCTCGACCCCCCGGTTCATCGGGCCGGGGTGCATGACGATGGCATCGGGTGCTGCGTGGCTCAGCTTCTCGGCGTCAAGACCGTAGCGGTGGTAATACTCGCGTTCCGACGGGATGAAGCCGCCGTCCATCCGTTCCTTCTGCAGCCGCAGCATCATCACCACGTCGGCGCCCTTCAGCCCCTCGCGCATGTCGTCGAACAGCTCGCAGCCGAAGTCCTCCACCCCCGAGGGCATCAGGGTCGGCGGCGCGATCAGGCGCAGGCGGTTCTCCATTTTCCCCAGCAGGATCAGGTTTGACCGGGCCACCCGGGAATGGGCGATATCGCCGCAGATGGCGATGGTCAGGCGCTGGATGCGTCCCTTGGCGCGGCGGATCGTCAACGCGTCGAGGAGGGCCTGTGTCGGATGCTCGTGCCGGCCGTCGCCCGCGTTCAACACGGCGCAGTCCACCTTTTGCGCCAATAGGTTCACCGCCCCCGATGCCCCATGGCGCACGACCAGAAGGTCGGGGTGCATCGCGTTCAGCGTCATCGCGGTGTCGATCAGGGTTTCCCCCTTCTTCACCGATGAATTCGCCACCGACATGTTCATCACATCGGCCCCAAGCCGCTTGCCGGCCAGTTCGAAGCTGGACTGCGTGCGGGTCGAATTCTCGAAGAAGAGGTTGATCTGCGTCATTCCCGCAAGGGTGTCGGACTGCTTCACCGTGCGGCGATTGAGATCGACATAGCGGTCGGCGAGATCGAGGACAGTGGTGATCTCAAGGGGCGCAAGCTGCTCGATCCCCAGAAGATGGCGGGCGCGAAAGGCCATGTCAGTCCCCTTGTCCGGTTTCGCCCTCTATCGCAAAGCCGGGGGTGCGGGGCAAGCTGCTCGTCGATGACTTCGTCTCTCTTCGCGCCACCATTCCGGCGAGAAGACGCAGTCGCACGAGAAGGGGTCACTTGCGTTTCAGATGCTCCTCCAGCCGCGGCATGATCTCGACGAAGTTGCAGGGGCGGTGGCGGCTGTCGAACTGGGGTTGCAGGATCTCGTCCCAGGCATCGCGGCAGGCGCCGGGGCTCCCGGGCAGGGCAAAGAGGTAGGTGCCGCCCGCAACCCCCCCGGTGGCGCGGCTTTGCACGGCAGAGGTGCCGATCTTCTGCATGCTCACGATGGTGAAGACGGTGCCGAAAGCCTCGATTTCCTTCTCGTAGACCTCGCGGTGGGCCTCGACCGTGACATCGCGCCCGGTCAACCCGGTGCCGCCGGTGGTCAGGATGACATCAATCTCCGGGTCGGCGATCCAGCTGCGAAGGCGTGCGACGATGGCTTGCCGGTCGTCGGGAACGATGCCGCGGTCGGCGAGGTCATGGCCCGCTTGACTCAGTCGGTCCACCAGCGTGTCGCCGGATTTGTCCGTCTCCGCCGTGCGGCTGTCACTGACGGTCAGCACCGCGATGCGGACGGGATGGAAGGGCAGGCTTTCGTCGATGCGGGACATGGGGTCAGCTCCTTGGCATCAGGGCCAGGCGCAGGGCAAGCGCGCCGAAGATCGTGGCGCTGATCCGGCCGAGCCATTTCGCGAGCCCGGCCGAGCGGGCGACGCGCTGGCCGATGGAACCCGCGAACAGCCCGACGGCGCCATTCACCACAAGCCCGCCGAGGGAGAACACCACCCCAAGCGTCAGGAACTGCGGCAGGATCGGGTGGGCGGGATTAACGAACTGCGGCAGGAAGGCCAGGATGAAGAGAATGACCTTCGGGTTCAACAGGTTGACCATCAGCCCCTGCCAGAAGGCCTTTGCCGTTGAGGTCGGCATCACCTGTGCCTCAGTCGCGAAGGGAGAAGACCGCAGCGCCCCCACCGCCAGCCAGAGCAGGTAGCCGACCCCAAGCCAGCGGATCGCCTCGAAAGCCGCCGGATGCGCCGCGACCAGTACGCCTAGGCCAAGCGCGGCAAGCAGGGTGTGGACGAGGCCACCAAGGGCGATGCCGAAATTCGCCGCCATCGCGGGCTTCAGTCCCTGACCAAGGCAGAACATCATGTCGGCGCCGGGGGTGAGATTCAGCGCAAGGCCCGCCGGGATGAAGGCAAGCAGGGTGAGGGGTTCGACAGGAAGCATCAGCGCAACCTTGCCTGCAGCGAAAGAAGGTCCGCCCAGGCCTCACGCTTGGCAGCCGGAGTGCGCAGAAGATAGGCCGGATGGGTCATCGGCAGAAGCGGCTTGCCAAGGGCCTGCCCCCAGGTCCCCCGCGCCCGCAGGATGCCCTTGGTCCCGGTCAGGGCGAAGAGCGGCGTGTTGCCTACGGCGACGATCACCGCGGGGTCCACCAGCGCGATGTGGCGTTCGACAAAGGGCAGCATCAACGCGATTTCCGCCGGCGAAGGGTCGCGGTTCGCCGGCGGGCGCCAGGGCATGACATTGGTGATGTAGAGCGCGCTTTCCGTGTCCGGGCTGGTGCGCGACAGGCCGATGGCAGCGAACATCCGGTCGAGAAGCTGCCCGGCACGGCCGACGAAGGGGCGGCCCTCGCGGTCTTCCTCGGCCCCCGGAGCCTCGCCCAGGATCAGGACTCGGGCCTTCGGGTTGCCATCGGCAAAGACGGTGTTGCGCGCGCCCTTCTTCAGGTCGCAATGCGCAAAGCTGGCGATGGCCTCGCGCAGGGCATCGAGGGACGATGCGCCTTCGGCCGCGGAGCGGGCGATGGCCACCGGGTCGGCCTGCAAGGGATCAGGAGCCGCTGCCGCGGGAGAAGCCTTTGTGGGCAGTGGCTTGGGGGATTCCGCCGCAAGTTCGTAGCGGTTGACGGGAGCGTCCAGGATCGTCTCGTCGGCACCTGCCTCGACCTCCCAGGCCAGAGCGGCAAGGGCGGCGTGCCAGTCCCCGGTGATCTCGGCGGCGATTCCCATGGCGGCAGACTAGGGGCTGCGGGCCGGAGCCACAACTGCAGGTCTCAGGGCGCGGGGCAGCCCTTCACCTCGACCGCGCCGCCAGCGGCGAGAATGGTCATGGTGATCCCCGAGCGGTCGAGCGCGAAAGGCGCGCCGTCCGGCGGCACCAGTTCGGTCGTGCTGACCAGATCGCCCCCCTGGCGCTGGGTGACCGCCTCTGCCACCCAGACCTCGC
>JAFLCY010000149.1 GCA_017303485.1 Rhodobacterales bacterium | reverse complement strand
TCGTCGCCTATCTGCAATCGCTGGGCACCCAGACCGCCGCCGCCCATCTGGCCCAGGAAGGCACCGCGCCATGAGCCACGATACCCTTGTCCTGCTTGCCAAGACCTTCGGCCCGATCTGGATGCTGGGCTTCCTGCTGATCGTCGCGATCCGGGCCTTCGCGCCCTCGCGCCGCGAGGCGCACGACCGCGCTGCGCGGTCGATCCTGCCGCAGGAGCAGTCGGATGGCTGACACCACGGACCCCCACGCCCTGCCCGGTGCCGACCCCCACACCGGCAACCGCCGCATCGACCCCGTCACCGGCTACGACACCACCGGCCACGACTGGGGCGGTATTCAAGAGCTGAACACCCCCTTCCCCAGGCTCGCCGCCATCGCGCTGCTGCTGACCTTCCTCTACTCGGTCGTCGCCTGGGTCCTGTTGCCCGCCTGGCCTACGGGCCGGGATTACACGCGCGGCCTTCTGGGGCTGGACCAGGGCCGCATGGCCCGCGACGGCTATCAGGCGGTGGACGCGGTGCGGCAGGGCTGGCTGTCCCGCTTCGCCCAGCCGGACTTTGCCGCCCTGGCCGCGGACGACCTGCTGATGGCCCAGGCCATGCCCGCCGCCGCCCGGCTTTTCGCCGACAATTGCGCCGCCTGCCACGGCACCTCGGGCAAGGGCGGTCCCGGCTTTCCGGCGCTGAACGACGCCGACTGGCTTTGGGGCGGCGACCCCGAAACCTTGGCCGAGACGATCACCCTTGGCATCAACGCCACCGACGACAGCCGGCTGGCCGAGATGCCCGTCTTCGACTGGCTCGCCCCCGCCGACCGCCAGGCGCTGGCCGCCTATGTCTCTGCCCTGCCCTCGGGCACGGCCCCCGGCGACAGCCCTGGCGCCGCCCTCTTTGCCGAGAACTGCGCCGCCTGCCACGGCGACGGCGGCACCGGCGGGCTTCTGGCCGGGGCGCCCTCGCTGACCGACCGATCCGCGATCTACGGCCAGGACGAGGCCACCATCCTGACCACCCTGCGCCACGGCCGCCGCGGCGTCATGCCGGCCTGGAGCCAGCGCCTTTCCCCGGCCCAGATCAACCTTCTCGCCCTCTACGTCTCCACCCTGCCACAGGCCAAGCCATGAGCCCCGCCCGTCAGCGCCACCTTGCCCTTGCCGGCGCCGCCGCCGTGGTCGCGGCCTTCGTCGCGGCGAATGTCCACCTGGTGGTCACCGCCATCGCCTCGCAGCCCGCCTGCACCGCCCTGCCCGACGGCCCCGCCCCCGCCCGGCACAGTTGCTGAGGTCCCGATGCTTGAACCCCTTCCCACCATTCAGAAACGCGCCCCGGTCGAAAGCCCCCACGCCCGCCACCTGCCCGCCCGAGTGGCGCTGGACTGGCTGGCCGAGGGCTGGCGCGACCTTGCGCGCGCGCCCGGGTCAAGCCTCGCCTACGGGGCTGCAGTCGTGGCGCTGTCCTGGGCAGTGATCTGGGCGCTGGCGACCTGGGGGCTTCTGTACCTGGCCCTGCCCGCGCTGTCCGGCTTCCTGATCGTCGGCCCGTTCCTCGCCGTCGGCCTTTACGAGATAAGCCGCCGCCTTGCCCAAGGCGAGCCGCCGACCACCCTGCGCCTGCCACCCGGCGCGGTGGGGCAGATCGCGATGGCGGGCCTTCTCCTTGGCCTCCTCGTCCTCTTTTGGCTTAGGGCGGCCGACCTCCTTTATGCCCTGTTCTTCGGGCTCCAACCCTTCCCCGGCGCGACCGAGGCGTTTCAGAACGCCTTGACCACGCCTCGGGGATGGGCGCTGATCGCGACAGGCCTGCTGGTGGGCGGGCTGTTCGCAGCCTTCGCCTTCGCGGTCAGCGTCTTTTCCTTCCCCATGCTGGTCTCGACCCGCCGCGACGCGCTGACCGCGATGGGCCGCAGCTTCGCCCTGACCGCGCAGAACCTTCGCCCGATGCTGGCCTGGGGCGCCATCGTGACCGCCGGCATCGCCCTGTCGATCCTGACCGGCCTTGCCGCGCTGCTTCTGGTCTTTCCCCTCCTCGGCCACGGCACCTGGCACGCCTGGCGCGCCATCGACCCCGACGTGCCATGAGCATCGGTTTCCTGATCCCGCTGTCGATCGGCATGGGCCTGGCCGGGCTGGTCGCCTTCTTCTGGGCGCTGCGCAACGGCCAGTTCAGCGACCCGGAGGGCGACGCTTGCCGCATCCTGTTCCCGCAACCCCCGCTGCAAGGAGAACGCCATGACCGACTGGCTTCCGACCCTGATCACGAAGACCCCGGCCGAAGGATATGATCTTGCGGTGAAACTAGCCCGGGTAGCGATCAAGCTGACCCAGCCCGATGCGGCAGTGCGCGACCGTCTGCGCCCAGAATATGCCGAGGATGTCGCGGCGCTGATCGCGGGAGTGGGCAAAACTTGGGGGTTATGCGGCTCTTTGGTAGGCGCCGGTTAGCCGACCGTCGAGAACGGCGGCGCGGACAACGGCCACGCGGTGGGCCCCCTTGGGTGGCCATCTCATGCGGCGTCGCTTTCCCATGCGGGTGTTGCCGATGTCGTCTACGCAGCCCTCGGCCCGAGATGAAGAAATCGGAAGACCCGCGCGGTACCGCCGACCATAGTCGGGCAGGCTGTCCATGTTGTTCGCGAGGTAGGAATAAAGGTCGCGACACCGGGCTTGCACGCGTCGGGCTGCTTCAGTCGCCACGCGGTCATCTTTGGCCAGCCGCGCGCAATCGACGATCAACCATTGCAGACTGGTTGTAGCCGTCATGACTTTCCCATGCCACAAGTACCATCGCAGCGTTTCGGCTGGACGCTTGAACAGCACTGGAGTGCCGGAGAAGCCCCGGATCTGCAGCAGGCCCTTTACGGCGTTCTCGACGTGCTGAATACGCATCGAGATATGCCACCAGTCGAGGATGTGGCGAACCTTTCCACCGACGGCGTCGCGCACGAGGTTTGGCAGGGCTGGTTCCCCGTCCGAAATCACCGTGACAGTTTGTTCGTGATCCCAACCGAGAGCCCTCAAGTCCTGGCGAAGCTGGCAGGCTGGCGACAGCACCGCCTGCTGAACAAGGCCGAAACGGCGGAACTTGTCGTGGCCTTCGATCTTGCCCACCACAACATCGAGGTGTCGCTTCTGGTATTCCGGCCTGCATCGGATATGCGCGCCGTCCAGGAAAACCGTCAATGCAGGTGCATCTTCGACGCTCGCAGCGACGACCGGCTCTTTCTGCGCACGGTCGCAGATGTCCCGGGCGACTTTGCCAAGACGATTGCGCACCGAAGTATTCACCTGCTTCGCACAAGGCAGGAAGGTTTCCAGGATACGCGCCGCTTCCCGGAAGGAATGACGCGCCCCAAGTTCGGCCTGAAGGCGTCGCACTTCCGGTGTCGACCGATCCGGAAAGAAGTGAGCGAGAGGCGAAAGCGGTCCGCCTAAGACAACATCGGATTTTGCATTGCAGGCGCAGCGGCGAATGCGCGGCGCCTTGACCTCGAACCTGCCGAAAAGCGTGTCGAGCATTCTCGACCGATAATCATGTATGGCTCGGACCCCGTCGCAGTCAGGACAGATCCTGCTGGCTTCGGAAATTTCCTCGATCTGGTCGAGCAGGATCGCATTCTGCAATTGCCCCAGGATCGTCTTCGCATCTTCGAGCAACAACCCGAACCCCTCAGGCTGCGTGCGCCGAAACGGGCGGGACAAACGGCCGAGACAATGCCTCTTTGTGGTGCCGTTCTCAAAGGTCGTCTCGACAATAATCCGCACGTCCATGGCAGTTCCCCTCTCAGTGAACCACCAACATACACAGACACCCCCAAGTTTTGCCCACTCCCCAGCGTTACTGTTCGCCTCATCTGCGCGCAGTATCTCGAGCAGAACGATGCTGCCGGTCTAGCACGCCCGCTAGATGTCGGAAGAATTCATCACTCTGATTGCTGATGATTTCGCGATCAGCCTGCCCGGCCTATCATCCTGATCAAGCGTGACTGCGCCGAACATTACGGAGACCATCAGCGCCCGCTCCGCCACACCAGTCCACGGAACGGCACCTCATAGCACCGACCCTTCCCCTATCGGGACGTTCAGGCTGATCAGGACCAGTGCCGACTCGGCCTTTGTCACAAGTCGCGCCTCCATAACTGATTCTATGAGAAGCGTGTCGCCCGGGCCAAGCAGGTCTGCCGCCGATTGCACCGCGCCTTCCTGAACTACTACGGCCCGGACGCTCGCGTCTGGCGCAAGGGAAGCGCCACTGGCCAGCCGGTGCCGGACCATCCGCCCGGAAAACCTGTCGCGCCGGACCATGAGGTTCAAGTCTTGGATCGGTCCTGCCGGGAGGCTCGCATGCACTGGCGTTTCTCCGGCGAAAGACAACATCTGGCCCGGCATCAGGCGGTGGTCACCTTCGGGCAGGTTCAGATGTAACCCGCCACCGGCAAGCACCATCAGCACCCGGTCAATTCCCGGAAAAGCCGAGAAGGGACCGTCCTCTGCCACGGTTGCCATCGACAGCCGCCAGTCGAAATTGTCCAGCGTCGCCCCAGGGGGAAAAGCGCAGACCTCGCGCGTGCTGCCGCCGCCGTTCTTCCACGGCTGCGGCACCAGATCCGCATGGCGGACCAGCCGCATCAGCGGCCCAGGATGCGCGGCAGGCGCAGGCCGTTCGCCTGGGCGCAGTCGATCGCCTCGGGGTAGCCGGCATCGGCATGGCGCCAGACGCCCGAAGCCGGGTCGTTCCACAGTACACGCTCCAGCCGCATGGCAGCTTCGGGCGTGCCGTCGGCCACGATCACTACGCCGGAATGCTGCGAAAAGCCCATGCCGACGCCGCCGCCGTGATGCAGGCTGACCCAGGTCGCCCCGGATGCCGTGTTGACCAGCGCGTTCAGCAGCGGCCAGTCCGAGACGGCATCCGAGCCGTCGCGCATGGCTTCCGTCTCGCGATTGGGGCTGGCGACCGAGCCGGAATCCAGGTGGTCGCGACCGATCACGATCGGGGCCTTCAACTCACCCCGCGCGACCATCTCGTTGAACCTCAGGCCCGCCCGATGCCGGTCGCCCAGCCCGATCCAGCAGATGCGGGCTGGAAGGCCCTGGAAGGCGATCCGTTCGCGCGCCATGTCCAGCCAGTTGTGCAGATGCGTGTTCTCGGGGAACAGTCGCTTCATCGCCTCGTCGGTCTTGTAGATGTCCTCGGGGTCGCCCGACAGCGCGCACCAGCGGAAGGGGCCGATGCCCTTGCAGAAGAGGGGGCGGATATAGGCCGGGACGAAACCGGGGAAGGCGAAGGCGTTGTCCAGCCCTTCCTCCTTGGCGACCTGGCGGATGTTGTTGCCGTAGTCCAGTGTTGGCACCCCGGCGTTCCAGAAGCCCACCATGGCGGCCACATGATCGCGCATGCTGGCCCGGGCCGCCTTCTGAACTGCCAGCGGGTCGGTTTCCTGCTTGGCCCGCCATTCGGCGACGGACCAGCCCTTCGGCAGATAGCCATGCAGCGGGTCGTGGGCAGAAGTCTGGTCGGTCACGATGTCCGGGCGACCGTTCGGCAGCGCCTCTCCCGCCTGCATCCGGCGCAGAATTTCAGGGAAGACCTCGGCCGCGTTGCCGATCAGGGCCACCGACTTCGCCTCTCCCGCGCGGGTCCACTGGTCGATCAGGGCCAGAGCCTCGTCCAGAGTATGGGCCTTGGCGTCACAATAACGGGTGCGGATGCGGAAATCGGCCCGCGTCTCGTCACACTCCACGGCCAGGCAGCAGGCGCCTGCCATGACGGCGGCCAGGGGTTGCGCGCCGCCCATGCCGCCGAGGCCGCCGGTCAGGATCCACTTGCCCTTCAGATTGCCGGCGTAATGCTGGCGACCCGCCTCGGCGAAGGTCTCATAGGTGCCCTGCACGATGCCTTGGGTGCCGATATAGATCCAAGACCCGGCGGTCATCTGGCCGTACATCGCCAGCCCCTTGCGGTCGAGTTCGTTGAAATGCTCCCACGTCGCCCAGTGCGGCACGAGGTTGGAGTTGGCGATCAGCACCCGCGGCGCGTCCGAATGGGTGCGGACGATGGCAATGGGCTTGCCGGATTGCACCACCAGGGTCTCGTCGGCCTCAAGCTCTCGCAAGGATGCGACGATGGTGTCGAAGTCGTCCCAGGTGCGGGCGGCCCGGCCGATGCCGCCGTAGACCACCAGTTCATGCGGGTTCTCGGCCACGTCGGGATGCAGGTTGTTCATCAGCATCCGCAGCGCGGCTTCGGTCTGCCAGGTCTTGGCAGTCTTTTCGGTCCCGGTCGGCGGGAAGATGTCGCGGGCGTTGTGGCGGGGATTGATCGTCATGGCGATGGGTCCTGTGGCGATGGTGTCGGGTCAAACGGTCAGGGGCGCGGCGGCCCCGGACCTGGCAAAATGGTCAAGGTCGGCAAGCAGGCCGCCCAGCACATGGCGCAGAGTCCTTGCGCGCGTCGGGTCAAGCGTCCAGGGCGGGGTTTCGTCCGCCAGGTAGGCGCGTTGGGCAAGCTCCATCTGCACGGCATGGACCCCGGTTTCGGGCCGGCCGTAGTGGCGCGTCGTCCAGCCGCCCCGGAAGCGCCCGTTCAGGACCATGTCCATCCCGGGTGTGGCGGCGGCGCAGTGCCGGATCACCGCGGCCTCGATGGCCGGCGCGCAGGTCACCCCGCCGTTGGTCCCGATGGAAAACACCGGCAAGAGGCCATCGAACAGGAAGGGAATCCGCGACCGGATCGAGTGGCAGTCATAGGCCACCGCGATGCCGTGCCGGGCGCGCACGCGGTCGATCTCGGCCTGCAGCGCGGCGTGATAGGGCGCATGCCAGGCCTGCCGCCGCGCCTCCACCTCGTCGGGCGACGGTTCCTGCCCGGTGGTCCAGATCGGGGCGCCGTCGAAATCCGTCAGCGGACAAAGCGTGGTGGTGTTCTGCCCTGGATAGAGCGACACCCCCGCCGGATCGCGGTTCGCGTCGATGGCATAGCGGTGGACCGTGGCGCGGACCACCGTGGCCCCGGCCAAGAGGCCGTCATAGAGCGCAGTGATGTGCCAGTCGGTGTCAGCCAGCGCCTGACCGTTCGCGTTCAGACGCGCGCGCAGATCGTCGGGCAGCCAGGTCCCGCCATGCGGCTGGGCCAGGATCACGGGGCTGTCGCCCGGAAGAACCTCGACCGGGGTCATGCGGCAAGCTCGGGCAGGGCCAGGCCAGAGGCGGCGGCGATGGCGCCCTCGTCCACCAGGCGCCCGGCACATTCCAGGTCGGGGGCAAGGTAGCGGTCCTGGCCCAGCGTCGCCACCTCCTGCCGCAGGCGCGCCACCACGCGCTGCAGCGGGGCCGAGGTGGCCAGCGGCGCCCGGAACTCCACCCCCTGCGCGGCGCAGAGAAGCTCGACCCCCAGGATGCGGTTCAGGTTCTCGACCATCCGCCCCAGCCGCCGCGCGCCGTGGGCGGCCATGCTGACATGGTCCTCCTGGTTGGCCGAGGTCGGGGTGCTGTCGGTCACACAGGGGTTCGCCAGGTGCTTGTTCTCGCTCATCAGCGCGGCGGTGGTGACTTCGGCGATCATCAGGCCGGAATTCAGCCCCGGCTCGGGCGTCAGGAAGGGCGGCAGGTCGAAGCTTAGCGTCGGGTCCACCATCAGCGCCACCCGGCGCTGCGCGATGGCCCCCACCTCGCTGACCGCCAGCGCGATCATGTCGGCGGCAAAGCCTACGGGTTCGGCGTGGAAGTTCCCGCCGGACACGATCAGCCCGGCCTGGGTCAGGACCAGCGGGTTGTCGGTGGCTGCGTTCGCCTCGATCTCCAGCGTCCGGGCGGCCTGGCGCAGCACGTCCATCGCCGCGCCGGTGACCTGCGGCTGGCAGCGGATGCAGTACGGGTCCTGCACGCGGCTGTCGCCCTCGCGGTGGCTTTCGCGGATGACCGAACCGTCGAGGAGCGCGCGCATCGTGGCTGCCGCCTCGATCTGCCCGGCATGGCCGCGCAAGCTGTGGATTTCCGGCTGCAAGGGCGCGGTGGAGCCCATGATCGCATCCGTCGACAAGGCCGAGATCACCAGCGCCGACCGCGCCGCGTTCCAGGCCCCGAACAGGCCCGCGAGCGCGAAGGCGGTGGAAAACTGCGTGCCGTTGATGAAGGCCAGTCCCTCCTTGGGGCCCAGCGGGATCGGCGACAGGCCGACCAGAGCCAGCGCCTCGGCCCCCGGCAGGGTGCGGCCCCCGACCTCGGCCTGGCCATGGCCGATCAGCACCGCCGTCATGTGCGCCAAGGGTGCCAGGTCACCGCTTGCGCCCACCGACCCCTGCGCCGGCACGACAGGAGTCACGCCGCGCGCCAGCATCGCTTGCATCAGCTCGATCAGCTCCCACCGCACGCCCGAGGCGCCACGGCCCAGGCTGAGAAGCTTCAGCACCATCATCAGGCGGGTGGTGTTCGTGGGGATCGGCTCGCCCACGCCGCAGCAATGCGACAGGATCAGGTTTTCCTGCAGCTTGGCGGTGTCCTTCGGCGCGATCTTCAGACTGGCAAGCTTGCCGAACCCGGTGTTTACGCCATAGACCGCGACCTCGCCCTGCGCGGCCTCGGCCACCCGTGCGGCGGCGGCTTCGACGGCGGGGCGGGCGGCGGGCGACAGGACAGT
>JAFLCY010000148.1 GCA_017303485.1 Rhodobacterales bacterium | reverse complement strand
TCGATCCTCAAGCGCGTGAAGCACCAAATCCATCGGTTCTGGATCTTCCCTCACGATCTCAAACACCACCTGGATTGCCAGTTCCCATTCTCCAGCCGCCATTAGACCGTCAGCCTCACCAAGATTCCGATTGGGCAGTCTTCCACGTACGTGCCGGATCAGTTCAACCGCTGTCGAATACCACAGCTCCGGATCGTCTGGTGCAGGGTCGCGGATGCTCTCGGTGACCCCGTTTGGATGAGTAACTCGGAGCCAAGCGCTCACCCCACCACCTCCGCCACCTCAAGCACTGCATGCAGCAGCACATCCGTTCCCGCCGCAGCCCATTCCGGGCTGATCTTCTCGGCCTCGTTGTGGCTTAGCCCGTCCACACAAGGGCACATCACCATCACGGTGGGGGCGACGCGGTTGATCCAGCAGGCGTCGTGGCCCGCGCCGGAAACGATGTCCATGTGGGAATAGCCCAGCTTTTCAGCGGACTGGCGGACGATCTTCACAAGGCCGGGGTCGAAGGTGACGGGGTCGAAATGGCCCACATCCTCGATCGAACAGCCAAGCCCCAGCTCCTTCGCCACCGCATGCGCCGCGCGGATGACCTCGGCCTTCATCGCATCGAGCTTCGCCTGTTCGGGCGAGCGGATATCCACCGTGAACACCACCTTGCCCGGGATCACATTGCGCGAGTTCGGGAAGACCTTCACCTGCCCCACCGCCCCCACCGCGTTCGGCTGGTGTGCCATGGCGATCTGATGCACCCGCTCGGTGATCCGCGCCATGCCGAGGCCCGCATTCACCCGCATGTTCATCGGGGTCGATCCGGTATGCGCGTCCTTTCCGGTCAGCGTGATCTCCAGCCACCAGAGGCCCTGACCGTGGGTGACAACGCCAATCGACTTGCCCTCCGCCTCCAGGATCGGCCCCTGTTCGATGTGCAGCTCCAGCATCGCGTGCATCTTCCGCGCGCCGACTTTTTCGTCGCCGACCCAGCCGATGCGCTCCAGCTCCTCGCCAAAGACCTTGCCGTCCAGATCCTTGCGGGACTTCGCATAATCCTCGGTATGGATGCCCGCGAAAACACCCGAGGCCAGCATTGCAGGCGCAAACCGCGCGCCCTCCTCGTTGGTCCAGTTCGTCACCACGATGGGGTGCTTCGTCTTCACACCCATGTCGTTCAACGTGCGGACCACCTCCAGCGCGCCCAGAACCCCAAGCACGCCGTCATAGCGGCCGCCGGTCGGCTGGGTATCGAGATGCGAGCCCATGTAGACCGGCAGCGCCTTCGGATCGGTCCCCGGACGCGTCGCGAACATGTTGCCCATGCTGTCGACGCCCATCGTCATGCCCGCCGCCTTGCACCAGCGCTGAAACAGGTGGCGACCCTCGCCATCGGCATCGGTCAGGGTCTGCCGGTTGTTGCCGCCCGCGATGCCGGGGCCGATCTTCGCCATCTCCTCCAGGCTGTCCCAGAGGCGTTCTGAATTGATCCGCAGGTTGTCCCCGGTGGCTGGCATAAGCTTGGCTCCCCGTCTGCGCCGGGGCCATGCTGCCCCTTGCCGCGACTCATTTCCTGACCGTATGGTCAAGGAGAAGCGCACCACAACCTGACCAGACGGTCAACGAAAATCAAAGGCACGATGAGCGGCGACGCCCAGATTTCCCGCCTGAAGCCCGGTCGCCGCACCGATATCCGGCGCGAGAATGAACGCGCGATCCTGTTGGCGGCCGAGAAGGTCTTTGCCGAGGCCGGGTTCGGCGGCGCCACCATGCAGCTGATCGCCGACATGGCGGGGCTGCCGAAGGCCAACCTGCACTATTATTTCGCGACGAAGGAAGACCTCTATCGCCGCGTGGTGCAACAGATTTTCGAGATCTGGCTCGATGCGGCGGCCTGTTTCGACGATGCCCCCGGACCCATCGAGGGGATCGGCGCCTATGTCGACGCCAAGATGGACATCAGCCGCACCCATCCGCATGGATCGAAGGTCTGGGCCAGCGAGGTGATGCACGGCGCGCCGGTCATCCAGGACTATCTGGAAACCACGCTGCGCGACTGGACCGAGGGGCGGATCGCGGTGATCCAGCGCTGGATCGACGAGGGCAAGATGAAGCCGGTGAACCCACGGCATCTGCTCTACCTGCTTTGGGCCACGACGCAGCACTATGCCGACTTCGGCCACCAGATCCAGACGCTGAACGACGGCAAGCCCTTGACCGAAAAGCAATGGCGCGAGGCCAAGACCAGCGTGAAGGACATGGTCCTGCGCGGGATCGGGGCAATCTGAGGAGCGGCAATGGACATCTCGGAGCTTGAGGCAGAGGTGGCCGAACTGGTCCTTCCCGATTTCTCGGAAGGAGTGGCGCTGCGGCTGGGGCAGATCCTTGTCGATCTTGCCCTCGCGAAGTCCCTGCCGGTGGTGATCAACATTCGCACCTCCGACCGGGTGCTGTTCCACGCGGGACTGCCCGGATCGGCGCCGCTGAACGACCTCTGGGCGCGACGCAAGTCGAACACCGCACTGATGTTCCAGCTCCCGTCACTGCTGGTCGCCCTGCGCAACCGGGACAAGGACGAACCGCTGGAGCGGCACGGGCTGTCCAGCGCCGACTATGCCGAAAGCGGTGGCGCGGTGCCGATCCGGGTCAGGGGCGCGGGCATGGTGGCGGTGGCCACCGTCTCTGGCCTGCCGCAGGTCGAGGATCACAAGCTGGTTGTGCGCGGGATCAGGGCGTTGCTGGCGGGGTAAGGGCAGGCCCAGTCGGTGTGACCGTCAGCCTCTGGCGGGTTCCTTCAGCTCCACCTCGATGAAGCACATCGGCGCGGTCCCGTCGTTGACCACGTTATGCTCCACCCCTGCGTTGCGCCGGTAGGCCGAGCCCGCAGGCACCAGCACTTTTCGCGTTGCGCCGCCGGGTTCCTCCAGCAGCATCGGGCAATCGGTGATCGCGGTGATGACATAGTCATGCCCGTGCCGGTGCCAGCCGGTTTCTTCTCCGGTCACAAAGTCGAACCGGGTGACGCGGACGCGGTCGTCGTCGACCAGAACCGTTGCCGTGCAGGCGGGCCTCATCCGTCAAGCCCTTCGGGCCTGTCGCGGGGGTCAGTGGACGGGTGGCTGGGGTCGATTGTCATGGTCCGCTCCGAAGCATCCACGCCATGATCGCAGGACTGGCGGAACGGGCAAGGCAAAGTTCACCCTGCAGGGCCAGACAAAGACCACGGCGAAAGATTTGACCTGACCGTACCGCCCGCGTTATCCAAGGGGTCCGCAAGTCTGCCCGGTATCCATGTCGCCCAACGCCCGCCCCCGTTCCCGCATTCAGCAGAGAAACCGCGAGCTTATCCTTGATGCCGCGCTGGAGGTCTTTTCAACGCACGGCTTTCGCGGCGCCACGCTGGACCAGATCGCCGAGATGGCCGGCCTGTCGAAGCCGAACCTCCTGTACTACTTTCCGTCGAAGGAAGAGGTTCACAAGGCGCTTCTGACCGGGCTGCTCGACACCTGGCTTGACCCGCTCCGCGCGATGGACCCCGCGGGCGACCCGCGGGTGGAGATCATGGGTTATGTCCGCAGAAAGCTGGACCTTGCGCGCGACTTCCCCCGCGAGAGCCGCCTGTTCGCCGTCGAGGTCCTGCAAGGTGCCCCCCGGATGCGCGAGGCGATCGAGGGCGACCTTCGGCGGCTGGTGGAAGAGAAAGCCGTCGTGCTGAGCAGATGGATGGACGGGGGCCGGATCGCCCGCGTCGATCCGGTGCATCTGATCTTCTCGATCTGGGCGCTGACCCAGCACTATGCCGATTTCGATGTGCAGGTGCGCGCCGTCCTTGGCCCGGGCCACGACCCTTTCGTCGAGGCGGGGCGTTTCCTTGAGATTCTGTTCGCGCGCCTGCTCGATCCGGTTCACTAGAACTTTAATCAGTAAGCGGCTGAAGAACCGTTGAATTTACGTTAAGATCGTGGACATGAACGCAGCCGAGGAGGAGGCGAAACAATGACCACGATCCTGCCTGTCCGGCCCGCCTTGCCTGACGAGCCCCTTTTCCGGCAGCCGACACCGCCTGACAAACGCCATGCTGCCGCCCCGCCACCCGGATCGACCGCTGCCGTTGGTCCGCTTCTTACGCCCCGGGCGGTGCCGCCCGCCGCAATGAAGCCCGCGATCCTGGCACCTTCGGTACAGGAGACGCCGCACAATGCCGCAAGTGCCGCCGCCGCAGCCGCCGAGGCCGCGCGCGACGCCTATATCAAGGCCAGCATCGCCGCCGGGATCAACCCGCTGCCGGTGCCCTGATCAGTGAGCCAGCGGAATCAGGTTGATCTCGCAGGACGATGCCTGGGGCGAAAGGTTCAGAAGGAAGTCGATTGCCGCCAGCAAATCGGTCACCGGCAAGTTGCCACCGGCGCGCATCGTCCCCTCGGCCTTGGCGCTGAGTACCGCGTCCGAGCCGATATCGCCAGGGTTCAGGATCGAGACCGCGATGTCCCGACCGCGCAGCGCCTGCGCCAACGCCTGCGCCGCCCCACGCAAACCCGCTTTCGAGGCATTGTAGGCCACCTCGGGTGTGCCGATATGGTCAAGGCCGCTGGTTGAACCGACAAGCACGATCTTCCCGCCCCCAAGCCGGGGCAACAACGCCTGCGAGAGCAGAATCGGCGCCTGAAGATTGACCGAAAGTATGCGGCTGATCTCTTCGACATCCGAAGCCGCCAGATCGTAGTCCGGCGAAAAGGCCTCGGTCTCCCAGATGCCGGCGACCACGATCAGCGCGTCGATTGGCCCGGCAATCGCCTGCGCGGCGGCTGCAATCTCTTGCGGTTCGGCCAGATCGCAACGGATCCAGGTTCCATGCGCGGCGGCGCTGCGCGAAAGCGTGACAACATCATCGCCTGCGGCCGCGCAGTGCCGCGCCACCGCAGCGCCAAGGCCCCGAGAGGCCCCGGCGATGACGATGCGCCGTGTCACTCGGCCGCGACGCTCGGGTTGTTCGGATGCGTGGTCCAGTTGGCATAGTCGCCGACCTTCTTGCCGGTCCGCGGATCGGTCGCGCCCTTTGCCATCGGCACCATGGTGATGCAGTTGTCCACCGGGCAGACATTGACGCAGAGGTTGCAAGCCACGCATTCGTCGTCGTTCACCTCGAACACCCGGCCCGGCTTCATCAGGATCGCCTGGTGGCTGGTATCCTCGCAAGCCGCAAAGCAGCGGCCGCATTTGATGCAGTCATCCTGGTTGATATGGGCCTTCGCCACATAGTTCAGGTTCAGGTACTGCCAGTCGGTCACGTTCGGCACCGCGCGGCCGATCAGGCTCGACATCGCCAGCTGCTTGTCGTCCAGATACTCCGACAGGCCCGAGATCATCTCCTGTACGACCTTGAAACCATAGGTCATCGCGGCGGTGCAGACCTGCACGTTGCCCGCGCCAAGCGCCATGAACTCTGCCGCGTCGCGCCAGGTGGTGATGCCACCGATACCGCTGATCGGCAGGCCGTGGGTTTCCGGGTTGCGGGCGATCTCGGCCACCATGTTCATCGCGATCGGCTTCACCGCCGGGCCGCAATAGCCGCCATGGGTGCCCTTGCCGTCGATCATCGGCTCGGGGCTGAACTCGTCAAGGTTGACGGATGTGATGGAGTTGATCGTGTTGATCAGGCTGACCGCATCCGCCCCGCCGCGCCTGGCGGCTTCCGCAGGCTTGCGCACATCGGTGATGTTTGGCGTCAACTTGACGATGCAAGGCATGCGGGAGTGCTTTTTCACCCAGCGCGTCACCATCTCGATATATTCCGGCACCTGCCCCACGGCGCTTCCCATGCCGCGCTCGGCCATGCCGTGCGGGCAGCCGAAGTTCAGTTCCACCCCGTCGGCTTCGGTATCCTCGATCCGGCCAAGGATGTCCTTCCAGCTGTCCTCGTCACAGGGCACCATCAGAGAGATCACCAGCGCGCGGTCCTTCCACTTGCGCTTGACCTCCTTGATCTCCTGCAGGTTCACCTCCAGCGGACGGTCGGTGATCAGTTCGATGTTGTTCAGGCCCAGAAGCCGCCGGTCCGCGCCCCAGATCGCGCCATAGCGCGGGCCGTTGACGTTGACGACCGGCGGGCCCTCGCTGCCAAGCGTCTTCCAGACGACGCCGCCCCAGCCCGCCTCATAGGCGCGCTCGACGTTGTATTTCTTGTCCGTGGGCGGGGCCGAGGCCAACCAGAACGGGTTCGGGGACTTGATGCCGATGAAATCGGCCGACAGGTTAGCCATGATGGTTCTCCCCCAGACATGCGGCATCCGCCGCCGGAAGGCGGTCAGTGCCGGAAAATGTGAATGAAATCCGGCCTAGGCGCCGGAAAAGAGCGACCAGATCCAGCCGACCGCATGGCCCGCGACCTCGCCGAAGAGCGGCGTCACATAGGCCCAGCCGAGGCAGCCGATGAAGTTCACCACCAGGAACGCCGGTGGCGACATGCGCGCGATGCCCGCCATCACGAAGACGACCGCGCGCAGGGGCCCGAAGAAGTGCCCGATGATCACCGCCAGAATGCCCCAGCGCCGGAAGGCTGCATTGCCCTTCTCGATCAGGTCGGGATGGTTGCGGAACGGCCAGAGCGCGAGGATCGCGTGGCCGTAGCGCCAGCCGATGACGTAGGAGATGATCGAGCCGAAGAGCGCCCCGATCGAGGCCCCCGCCCAGATCGGGAACAGCGACAGCTGCCCGGTGGCGACCAGCGCCCCCACCCCAAGCAGGATCGCCGTGGACGGGATCACGATGGACAGGAAGGCCAGGTTCTCGCCGAAGGCGAAGACCAGCGCGATCCAGAAGGCCCATTCCCGGTTCTCCCGGACAAAGGCCAGAACGGCGTCGATCATCCCTTCCACGAACACCATCCGTCGCTGGTTCTTGCGAAACCCGTAGCGATGGCGGCCCAGATGTGCAAGCCGTTGTCATGGCTCAGCCCATAAGGCTGGCATGGATCGCCTCGGCGGCGTCGCGCCCCTCGGCCACCGCGGTCACCGTCAGGTCCTCGCCGCCCGCCGCGCAATCGCCACCGACCCAGACCTTGCCGGAATGGCCCTTCAGCTTGCCACCCTCGACCGCCAGCCCGCCGGGCGTGCCCGCAAGCGTCTGGCCGATGGCCTTGAAGACCTGATCGGCCTTCAGCGTGAAGGTTTCGGACGACAGCACCAGCCCGCCCGGCCCGTCCTCGGTATAGGCGAACTCCACCGCGTCGGCCTTGCCGTTGCCAAGGACGCGCACCGGGGCGGCGTTGTGGATGATGCGGACCCCTGTCTGCACCGCATGGTCCTGTTCGTAGCCCGAGGCGGACATCTTCTCCTGCCCGCGACGGTAGACGATGGTGACGGTCTCGGCACCCAGGAGCTTGGACTGCACGGCCGCATCGACCGCCGTCATCCCGCCGCCGATCACCACGACATCGCGGCCCACCGGCAGTTTCGACAGGTCGGGCGACTGGCGCAGTTCGGCGATGAAATCCACCGCATCGCGCACGCCCGCCTTGTCCTCGCCCTCGGCCCGAAGCGCGTTGACCCCGGCCAGACCGACGCCGAGGAACACGGCGTCATAGTCGGCCTGCAACTGGTCAAGCGAGACATCACGGCCAAGCTCGACCCCGGTGCGGATCTCGATCCCGCCGATCTGCAGCAGCCAGTCGACCTCCCTTTGCGCGAAGCCGCCGGTCGCCTTGTAGCTGGCGATGCCGTATTCGTTCAGCCCGCCTGCCTTGGGACGACGTTCCAGCACCACGACGTCATGCCCGTGCAGGGCCAGCCGGTGCGCGCAGGACAGGCCCGCAGGCCCGGCCCCGACGACGGCGACCCGCTTGCCGGTCCGCGCCGCGCGGGTGAACGGATGCAGCCCCCGGGCCATCGCGGTATCGGTGGCAAAGCGCTGCAACTGGCCGATCTCCACCGGCTTGCCCTCGGCCGCCTCACGCACGCAGGCCTCTTCGCACAGCGTCTCGGTCGGGCAGACCCGGGCGCACATACCGCCCAGGATGTTCTGGCTCCAGATCGTCGTCGCCGCCGCATCCGGCGTGCCGGTCGAGATCTGGCGGATGAAAAGGGGAATGTCGATCGAGGTCGGACAGGCCGTGATGCAGGGTGCGTCATGGCAGAAATAGCAGCGGTCGGCGGCCACCTGCGCCTCATGCCGGTCCAGCGCGGGCGCGTGGTCGGCGAAGTTCTTTGCATAGTTGGCGGCTGGCAGTCGACCCGGAACAATGCCGGGCGTCAGCGGGCTGTTCGTCATCGGACTGGTGTCCTCCCCCTCTGTTTATGACGGAAGGCTGGCACAGGTCCGTTTTTTTATCAAATGGTAAATTTTCTCGCGATGCAGTTTTTTCGCGGGATCCGGCAGGAAACCGGCTGGTGCGATGTTGGCGCTATCGCTTTCGCGGCTTTTCAGCCCTAATAGGCTCGCGTATAAGCGCCAGATACCAGACGGCTGGGGGCCATGCAGCCCACCCGCGCGCGCCCAGGGCAGAGAAGAACAGAGGACCCGATGAGCAAGCAGAACACCGACACAGACGTTGCCTTCATCTCGGCCTTGGCCGAGCTTCTGAACAAGAACGAACTGACCGAACTGGCGGTAAAGCGGGAATACGGCGAGGATGACAGCCTGGAGGTCCGCG
>JAFLCY010000147.1 GCA_017303485.1 Rhodobacterales bacterium | reverse complement strand
GGCTCAACCACCTGCCACTCCTCATCGCTCAGATCATAGCGTGCCATCTTTCCCTCCCGCCTCACGACAAGAGTGAATCACGCCTTCGCCCAAACAGGAATCCCCTATTGGGTACGTGCCCTAGCCGTTCCTCAATACCTTGCAGTCGCTTTCGCAGTTCATCTCGCTCGGCTGAGAGTTCGCCAAATCGATCGACGCCCTCCTTGATCCGAGTAGCCGTATGCCATGCTGACGTGCGCGCATCACGAACGTCCTCGATAGCTTGTACGCGTTCCTCCGCCTGTCTAACGGTCTGCTGAGCCAATGCGATGACTGGTTGGAGTGCCTTCAATCGAGCTTCCAGAGCGGCGATTTTCTCTTGTTGTTTGCCGACTTCTTGGCGCTTCGTCTCAAGCCGGGCTCGGCATTCCGCCTCGCTGTGTAGCTTGTGGGACAGCCCGCATCCCTCCGCCAAGATTCTGTCGATCGGCACCTCGCAAATCGGGCATACCTGACTTGCCGCGTTTGCCGCAGCCGTTGAAAGACCGGGGATTTCGCTGGAAAGCAAGGTAAGAACCTGTTTCTCGACGGGCAACTGCGCCTCCAGGCGAACACGTTCTTCTTCAGCGCGGCTCAACTCGCCGTTAGCGTCCTGTAATGCCTTCTTGACCGCAGCTAGGTCAGCTGTGTTGCCGCTGGGAAGCTGCGCTGCAGCGGTAAGCCGTTC
Organism: Rhodobacterales bacterium; assembly: GCA_017303485.1. Lineage (GTDB taxonomy): Bacteria > Pseudomonadota > Alphaproteobacteria > Rhodobacterales > Rhodobacteraceae > Tabrizicola. Next base: position 7,979 of record JAFLCY010000147.1, on the reverse strand, counting down.
GTCGCTCGCCTTCCGAAACACTTCTAGGAGTAAAGGCATTTCCGGCAGGGGCTGTTCAACAAGGCCAAGTTGGTTGATTAACCGTGTCTGACGCCGGCCGAGATCCCAAGAAATGTGGGATATTTCGCGCTCCGCATTGCCGACATCAACGCGGAGCGTTTCCTCATTGCGCCGTGCCTCCTGCTCCTCTTCAGTGATTGCCATGAGGAACGCGCGAAGCGCCTCGCGCCTAGGCCCGGTTTCGCGACCGCTCGCCGGTATCGGCGCATCGGAACCGGATGCGGGAGAGCGCCAAGCGAGAACATCGTCGAAACGGCACTCCTGGTCGCGCGTCAGCCAAGCAAGCGCGATCGGCCAAGCCTTCTGTCCGGGCTGAAGACGTGCCAAACTCGCGATTGAGGGCGTGATGATGGCCTGCTCGATGGCTTCGATGAGTGCGTCGATGCTTGTCGTTGCGCCATCGCCTGCGGCGATTTCATCGAGGTTGCCATCTGCGATGGCGACGTGGCGACGCCGGATACCTAATGGCCGGACAACTGCCCAGCATACACCGTCGAGCATAACCTCGGCGCCGACGATGCCGTTGGGGAATGCGATCGCAATCCGTTCCCGCTGGGCCTCGTCGGCAAAGCGCTGTTCTCCGAGACAGTAGCGCAAGAGACGACAAAACAGCGATTTGCCAGCCCCGTGACCGATTGTACGGGCGCCGCTGGCGTTGCCATCATCGAAGCCATCGGGCGACCAGACGATGTTGAGGCCCGGCCGAAGGGGGACGTCGCGGATATTTCGGCCGCCCGGTGCATCCCAAATCGCCAAGCGACGCACCCAGAGGCGCGGCTCCTTCAAATCTGCCGGGGCAATCAGGCTTAGTTTCGGAGGGGCAAACAACTCATGCTGCTGTGACATGGGCGATCCAGTCCCGGACCTCATCCGGCATCGAGGAAACGGTTGAAGCGATATCGAGCGAGCGAAGCGCCTCCAGTGCGAAGTTTGCTCGTCCGTCTGGCCAGCCTGCGGTGTCGAATACGTCAAGGCCCGGCCCCGGAGCCCATGTCCCGGCCGACAGGTCTTCGATCAGGCGGCCATTGCCACGGTGGCTTGATACGGAAGTGCCCCAACCCTGGTTGGTGCGCGCCGCGAAGCCGACCACATTGGCCGTCCGTGGTTCCGCTTCTTGCCCCACGAGCCGTCGCCACTCCTGCGCCTTGGAAATGGGTAGCAGCGCCGTCAGAAGGTGCGGCTCCAGGACCAGCACCGCAGCGACACGAATGGTTTCCTTTCGCGTTGGCCCATTGATGGCCTTCAGGATAGCAGTCAGGGCAGCCCCTGCGTCATGCTGTTGATGGGCGGACCGAGCCCAGGCACCGTCGGCCAAATTGGCAAGAACGGGCCGTTGGGCGATTGGCGCTGGGGCCGAGATATGAACCGCACCAAGGCCAAGACCGGCGAACGTTCCGTCCGTCGCCATCCGATCCCAAGCTTCGAGTACCATGCGGCGGGTGCGGTATTCACCGTGGTGGCGGATTTCCTTTTCCTTCAGGACACGGAAGGTTTCCGAGGGGTAGTCGGGGCCCTTCACGTCGGCGGGGTCGAGGATGTAGCGCAGTTCGTCGCGGGTCAGGCCGTAGGCGCGGGCGTAGAAGGCGTCGAGCTCGGCGCGCAGGAGCGCGCGGCGGTCCTCGTCCCAGGCGAAGGGCGGACCGTCATGGCCCAGATCGCGGGCGAAGGGGGCGACGCTGTGCGAGGTGTAGGTGAGTTCAAGCACCTTCGGGGTGATGAAGGCGAGGCGGGGTTCAGTGTAGAAGGATGGAGTAAGGATTGGGAACTGTTCAACAATAAATGCAGCAAGGTTCAACCCGCCAACTTTCTGTCGCGCAACTAGGTCAACGACAAGGCTCGAAAGGTTGCCGAGAAGTGCAGCGGCACTCTTGGCGGGGTAGTTTACGAAAACTGACGGCACGGTATCGTTTGACGGCAGATACGGTCTGACTGAAAAAATGGCAGTGCGTTCGTTCGTTGCGTTAGTCTTGTCGCGCATACAGAGAAGCCAGCCATGTTTCCAATTCCGGTCTGCAAACCGCCTTTCAAAATTCTCGCGGTGGGTCCAACATCTGAACGTTGGCTCCCAGTTGGGATCAGCCAACTCTACAGTTTCAGCGTCTCGGGCTTGACCGTTCTTAACATCTTCATCGGATACGCCTTGGTAAGTGGAAGCCCGATAACTGAAATGTCTGATCATCTTGGCCTCATAAAGCGGCAAGTGGTCAGCGGATGGTTGTGATGTTGTAAATTCCAACTGATCTTGGTGAATTCCGAAATCAAACATTTTCTTGAAGAACTCGGGGCGCCAGCGATCAAGCCCTTCCGTGTCGCCGAATGCGCGAGCGGCGAGGTATATCTTCGCCGTCAACTCTGCATCTGCACGAGAGCGGAACACCGGAGCGGTTTTGGTGTTGGGGTTGATCGCTGCAATGTCGGCAGGGGAAAGCGTGAAGTTCCGCTCGGGTTCGGCCAGCTGCGCGGGTGCTGTCAGGAAGAAAGCGAAGTGCGCGGCGGGCTCGTCGCGTCCGAGTGTCAAAAGCGCGAACTTCATTCTACTGTCCACGGCCGGGAACAGACCCGCGCGGTTTTCAAAATCCACCAGCTGCGCCAGCCGCTTCTTTTCGACCAGATTTGCAAAGAAAGGCGCTGTGGTCGCGTCGGTTGCAATGCCGGTGGGTACTATCACCCCGGCCCGCTGCCGCGCCAAGGTGGCGAAGAGTTCCGCGAACAGCGCATAGGTGTTCACGTCGCCCCGTCCGGTCAGAGCGAAGCGCCCGCCGTCCTCGCCCGCGACGCGGACGAACTCGCTGGTTGCTTCGGCCTCTCGCTTGGCTTGCGTGAAGGCATCGAACAGGGCGCGGTCAGGGGTTCCCGGCGCAGCCTTCTCCAACGCCTTTATCAGACGATCGCGCGCGGCCTTGTTCGGGGCGTTAGCAATCTCGGGCGACAGTGCAGCAAAGAACTCCTGCTCCTGCAACTTGATCCGCTCCCATGGCGGGTTCCCCAACACCACATCGAACCCGCCCCGCTGCATCACATCCGGGAACTCCAACGGCCAGTGAAAGGCGCGGGCGCGGTGGGCGGCCTTGGGCGCGTCCATCATCGAAGGCCGGATCTTGCCTTGATTGAGGGCCAGCCAAACCTCCTCGGTCGTCGGCACTGTGCGGGCGGATGTCCCTGCCGGTGCGCCGCCGACCTTGGGCAGCAGGAAGGCCGCGATATAGAGGTTTGCCGCCGCCGTGGCCCGCACAAATGCCTGTCCCTTGCGCAGTTCCTTGAACCGCGCGGCCTTGGCCCCGATCTGTTCCACCGTATCCTCGGGCAGATCGCGGAAGCCCGAGAAATCCAGCGCCAGCGGTTTCATCTCGGGCATGGTGACTTGGCCCGTGCCGAAATCGAACCCGGCTTGGCCGGCGGTCGCGGCGCGGTTGGCCTGCAGATAGTAGCGCGCCGTATCCTTGTCGTCGCCCGTCAGCGGTTTGTAGGCGGCGTCAGGAATGCCGTCCTGCAGCACCTTGAGGTCGAACACCCCGAGCAGCGCATCGCCGCAGCGGATCTGCGCGTCGAAGAAGCCGAGGGGAAGGCCGGGGTCCACCGTCTCGATCCAGAGAGCGACCTTGGTCAGCTCTACAGCCATCGGGTTGCGGTCGACCCCGTACAGGCAGGACCGCGCCACATCGCGCAGGGCATGGCGGAAATCGGCAAGCGAGGGCGTGCCATCGGCGCGGATGCGGGCCAGCCGCGTGGCGATGCGGCGGGCGGCGGCCAGCAGGAAATGGCCAGAGCCACAGGCAGGGTCGATGACCGAGAGCTTCAGCAGCGCCTTGGCGGGATCGTCCGCCTCGGCCTCGGTCTTGTCGAGCACGGGGTCGAGCGCGGTGTCGAGCAGTGCCTGAACCAGGCTGTCGGGCGTGTAATAAGAGCCGGTGGTCTTGCGCTGGTTGCCCTTTTGCTCGGCGGCCTCGGACGCGAAGACCAGCGTCTTGCCGTCATCGCCCAGCTGGGGCTGCAGTTCGAGCAGGGATTCATAAACGGAGCCTAGCTCCTCGGTCTCCATCGCGCGCCAGTTGACCGGGACCATGCCGGTCTTCTGGTCGAGCCAAGAGAGGCGGTAGAGCGCCTCCATGAAGGCGCGGTTGCGCAGGCGGGCGGTTTCGAGGTGGGGCAGCTTGTCGCCCGCGAAGAGGCCGCCGAGGGCGGGGAGGGCGAGCGCGTCCTGACCGTTGGCCAGCGCGTGGAAGACGATCTTGATGCCCTCGTATCGGTCGTGGTGCTTGTCCCACGAGGCGGCGCGGTAGCATTGGGCGCGCAGGGCGGCGAGGCTGTAGCCTTCGGCGCAAAGCTTGCGGGCGTCGGGCTTGGCCTTTTCGGGGTGCAGGAGGTTGCGATCCTCAGCCACCATCAGGAAGATCAGGCGGTAGACAAGGCGCAGGAGCTCGTTGAACCACTCGGTCAGGTTGACCTCGCCCGATGTCAGCTTGTCGCGCAGGTCGGGGTTGGCCTCGAGAAAGCCGGAGCCGAGAACCTTGAGCGCAATCTGGACCTGGACGGCCAGTCGGTCGCGGGCGACTTCGCCTTCCTTGGACCCGGCGTCGCGCCAGCGTTCCAGCGCGCAATCGGTGGCCGGGGCGTCAGTGACGCCAAAGCGGGTGCGGTGGATCAGCAACCAAAGGACGGCGAAGGACGCCGCATCCTCGTTGGTGAAGATTTGTGAAAGGTCGGCCTCGATATAGGCCGGACGGGTCAGCGATGCGTTGTCGCGCATCAGGCGGATCAGGGTGCCGTTGGTGACCAGGCCCCACAGGGTTTCGTCATGCTCGTTCAGGTGATCCTGAAGGGCGAAGGCGGGAGAGCGTGTGCGGTCGGTCGAAAGGGTCGCGCTGCGCCGGTCGAGCTTTTCGTCTGATGGGGGCACGACCACGATCGGCACCCTGCCGCCCGCGATGAAGGACAGCGCGCCGTCGGCGGGAGCGAGGTCGTCGAAGCCGAAAGTTTCCTGCAGGAAGGCCTTGGTGAACCGTCGCGTGGCATCGGCCGAGGGATTTGCGATCTTGGCGAAGGTGTCGAAATGCGACTGGCCGACACGGAAGGCGGTCGAGATTTCCTCGCGGATCGTCAGACCCTTGCGGATGTGATAGTCGGCCTCGGTCTGCTCGGACGCCTCGCGGCGGTCTACGCTGGCGACCATGGCAGGCGCGATCAGATTGCCTTCGAGGCTGAGAGACGGCCAGGCCGACATGTCGACGACGGGTTTGCGCGCCATAATCAGACCTCGCTCGGCATCAGGACGAAGAGACCGATGACGTCAGGCGGCAGAACTGCCTCTACCGTGACGCGCGAGGCCGACCCCGCGGCGGCGCGCAAGCGGGCATGATCCTGCATGAGTTTCTCGGCGCGCGATCTGACGAACTCGGCCAAGGGGCCGTCGAGCAGCCCGGGCAGATCCTCCTTGGCCCTGGCGATGAAGCGGTCGCGGGCCGACAGAGCGAGGTCAGCGTCCGCTGGCGTGTTCAGGAGTTTGCGGGCCGCTTCGCCAGCAGCGACAATCCGGCCACCCTGTATCGCGACCAGGGCGGCCTCCTCGGCAAGGAGCAGGCGCTCCTTCCGTGAATGGACGGTCAGCTTGAACCGGATCCGAAGGAGTGCCAGCCGGGTCATCTGCTGGACGGCTGAGGTGGGCCAAGCGCCAACCCTGCCGATCCCGAGACCGGACAGTGCCTCCGGATCGAGCGAAGCCTCGACCAGCGCCTCTGCGAGGGTTGCGGTCAGGGGATGTGTCCTGGTGAGCAGCTCAGTCCCCGATGGCGCGGGTTCAGTCATCGCAAGACGAACCGAGCCAGTCAGGTTGCGCTGGGCGAGACGTTCTTTCAGGCCCGCCTCCAACGCGTGGACATGGGCGATCAGAAGTGTCTTGCGCGGCTCCAGCGGCACGCCGAAGCGCGACATTGCCCGTTCGATGAATAGCTTGGCATCCTCTGGCGATCCCAGCAGGGTGCGGACCTTTTCCCATTCCGGGGCAACTTCCTGTGGCTTCATCGCATTCTGGGCGAAGCGAGCGCGGGATTTCTTTTCGTTCTCGGAGGCGTCTCGCCACCGCGCCTCCATCGCCCGTGTGCCGTCTTCAAGGCGCAAATCGAAGGCCAGCTGCTTGGATCTTCCCTGCCGCAGCATGACGGCCGCCATCAGGGCGTCGGTGACCGGCCCACGCTCGTCCGGCAAAGGAACGGTGATCCCAGTCGCCTTGCGGATTTCTTCCGCCTTGCGCAGGACGACATCCAGGACGGCCCCGTCGATGGCGCTGTCCGGTGAGAACATCATGATCGATCGGACGAGTTCGGCTGGCTGGCCGAAGCGATCAACCCGCCCCTCGCGCTGCTGATGCCGGGTGGGGTTCCAGGAGAGATCGTAGTGAATGACGGTGTCGAACAACTGCTGGAGGTTGATCCCCTCGGACAAGCAGTCGGTGGCCACCAGGATGTGCTGGACTTCCTTCTCGTCGTCGGCCGCGGCCATTTCGGCCACGCGGTCACGGCGCTCGTCGGGCGTCAGAACGCCTGTCACCGCTTCGACGACCAGCTTGGGAAAGGCCTTCCGCAGGCTATCCCGAACGTGCTCGGCCGTGGCCAGGAAGCGGCAGAACACAACGGGATTCGCGCCCTTCTTGATCAGTGGCGTGAGTGCATCGATGAGGGCTGCAAGCTTCGGATCCGGCTTGTGGATCAACTCTTCGGCGTGGGCGACCAAAGCCTGAAGGGCCGGATCCGTGTCAAAGCCGGTCGCAGGTTCAATATCCACCGCGTATTCGTCGTCGGAGTCCTCATCGTAGATCTGCGGCTCAAGCCGGTCGCTCTCATTGGACATTCGGTTGCGCAGCGCACTAAGGGCCGCAGCTGGCGATGAACCGACACAGCGCATCAGGGCGAGTGTGCCCCAGAAGGCCAGACGCCTTTCCCGAAGCCCGGATCCTGCGCGCGAGACGACGCCGAAGCAGTAATCGAGCACAGCGTCCTGAAAATCGAGATGTGGCTGCGACAACCGGTAAGGGGACTCGGTAGTTTCATGCTTGGGGAAAGCGCGGTTCTCGTCCCAATCGCCGGAAACGAGATCGACCCTTTGGCGCTGCACGAAATGTCGCGCCAGACGTTCACGGTAGCGGGCGTCCTCGAAGTTCATCGTGCCGAAGGACGGGTCGATCAGCGAAAGCAGGCGGCCAAACGCATCTTCGTCGCCCGAGTGGGGCGTCGCAGTGAGAAAGATCATCCGGCGCTCCGGATCGCGGGCAAGGCCAGCGAGAAGTTCGAAGCGCTGCTGCTTGCCCTTGTGCGTTCCGACAGAGGCATGGGCTTCGTCCACGATCACGAAATCGGGGCAAGCGCGCGCGAACCCTTCACGGCGCTTTTCCGCCTTGATGTAGTCAAGGCTGACGACGGTATAGGGGTAGGCATTGAACAGCGTCTGGGCTAGCGGAAGACCGCGTTCTAGCCGTGCGGCACTGCCTGATGTCACGGCGACCGCTTCGATCCCGAACCGATGCTTCAGTTCCCCGACCCACTGCTCGACGAGGTGCGGTGGGCAAAGCACCGAGAAGCCATCGACTTCGCCGCGGTCGATCAGTTCGCGAAGGATCAGGCCCGCCTCGATCGTCTTCCCGATTCCGACATCATCGGCGATTAGCAGTCGGGGCACCTGCAGGCGAAGCGCCATCAGCAAGGGGACGAGTTGATAGGTTCTAGGCTCGAAAGCCAGTTGCGCGGCCGAACGGAAAGGGCCCGCTCCCCGACGAAGGGTGAGCCGCATCGCATCCGCCAGGTGCACTGCCTTCGTCTGGACAGTCGGCACTGCGTCGGCGGGCAAGTCGAAACGTGCCGCGGCAACCGGCTGGGTTTCAAGCGAAGGGTCGAGGATGACAGTGTTGTTCTCGCTGCCGGAAAGAGGGC
>JAFLCY010000146.1 GCA_017303485.1 Rhodobacterales bacterium | reverse complement strand
CCGCGGCGCGCAGATGGTCGGTGCTTCGGAACGCGACCTGCGCAAGGTGCGGGGCAATGACATCAGCTTCATCTTCCAGGAGCCGATGACCAGCCTCAACCCGCTTCACACCATCGAGAAGCAGCTTGGCGAAAGTCTCGCGCTGCATCAGGGACTGACGGGCGAGAAGGCCCGCGCCCGGATCGTGGAGCTTCTGGGCAAGGTCGGCATCCGCGACGCCGAAAGCCGGCTGGGCGCTTATCCGCACCAGTTGTCCGGCGGGCAGCGCCAGCGGGTGATGATCGCGATGGCGCTGGCCAACGGGCCGGAACTTCTGGTCGCGGACGAGCCGACGACCGCGCTGGACGTCACGATCCAGGCGCAGATTCTCGACCTTCTCGCTGAACTCAAGCGGACCGAGGGCCTGAGCCTTCTCTTCATCACCCACGACCTTGGCATCGTCCGCCGCATCGCCGACCGGGTCTGTGTGATGCAGGGCGGCGAGATCGTCGAACAGGGACCGGCGGCAAAGATATTCGCCGACCCGCAGCACCCCTATACGCGGAAACTCCTCGCCGCCGAACAGAAGGGAGGGCCGCCGCCAATCCCCGCTGACGCGACCGAGGTGGTGCGCACGGAGAACCTTCGTGTCTGGTTCCCGATCCAGAAGGGCTTTCTGAGAAAGACCGTGGGCCATGTGAAGGCGGTCAACGACGCAACCCTGTCGGTGCGCAGTGGGGAAACCCTGGGCATCGTCGGCGAAAGCGGATCGGGCAAGACCACGCTGGCGCTGGCGATCCTGCGGCTGATCGGGTCAACCGGGACGGTGGCTTTCCTTGGCCGTGACATGCAGTCCTTCGGGCGGGCGGAACTGCGCGGCCTGCGCCGCGAGATGCAGGTGGTGTTCCAGGACCCCTATGGCAGCCTGTCACCCCGGATGACGGTGGAAGAGATCATCGCCGAAGGTCTGGGCGTTCACGGCGTCGACCCCGGCCGGAACCGGAGCGAGATGGTCGCGGGCATCATGCGCGAGGTCGGCCTCGACCCCGCGACGATGCAGCGCTATCCGCACGAATTCTCGGGCGGGCAGCGCCAGCGGATCGCCATCGCCCGCGCGATGATCCTGCGCCCCAAGCTGGTGGTGCTGGACGAACCGACCTCTGCGCTTGACATGACGGTGCAGGTGCAGATTGCGGACCTCTTGCGTGAGTTGCAGCGGAAATGGGGCCTTGCCTTCATCTTCATCAGCCACGACCTGCGGGTGATCCGCGCGATGTCGCACAAGGTCATGGTAATGCAGGCGGGCGACATCGTCGAAACCGGCGATTGCGAGGCCGTGTTTACCAACCCGCAATCCGACTATACCAAAGCTCTGATGGCCGCCGCCTTCGGAGCCTGAGTTGAAGCTTCTCTTCGTCCACCAGAATTTCCCCGGCCAGTTCCTGCACCTCGCGCCCGAGATGCAGCGGCGGGGACACGACGTCCGGGCGATCACCGATGGCGCCAACAAGAACAGCTCGGACGTGCCGCTTTTGCGCTACAGCCACAAGGCGCAGGAGGTCGACCCCAAGGCCACGCGCCTTGGCCGCAACTTTACCACGATGAGCGACCGGGGCGTGTCCGTCGCGCGCTTCTGCCAGCGCCTGCGCGCCGAGGGCTATGTGCCGGACGTGATCTATGGTCATTCCGGCTGGGGCGAGACGCTGTTCCTGAAGGAGGTCTGGCCCGAGGCCAAGCTCCTGGTCTTTGCCGAGTTCTACTATCGGGGGCAGGGGGCCGACTCCGGCTTTGACCCCGAGTTTCAGGTTGCGGGCTTCGACCAGGTGATGATCGCCCAGTCCCGCGCGGCCTATATGGCGCAGGCGCTGGTCCATGCCGACAAGGGGATCAGCCCGACCCAGTGGCAGGCCAGCACGCATCCGCCCCTGCTGCGCAGCCAGCTTGAGGTGATCTTCGATGGGGTTGATTGCGATCGTCTGGCCCCGAACCCGGACGCGCGGTTCACCCTGCCGGATGGCCGCATCCTGCAACGGGGTGACGAGGTGTTGACCTTCGTCAACCGCAACCTCGAACCCTATCGCGGCTTCCACATCTTCATGCGTGCCCTGCCCGATGTGCTGGCGGCCCGGCCCGATGCCCAGGTGGTGATCGTCGGCGGTGACGAGGTCAGCTATGGGACGAAGCCGAAGGATGCCGCGACCTGGAAAGAGGTGATGCTGAACGAGGTCGGGGACCGGCTGGACCTGTCCCGGGTGCATTTCACCGGCAAGGTGCCCTATGACCGGCTGGTGGACCTGATCCATGTGTCCCGCGTCCACGCCTATCTGACCTATCCCTTCGTCCTGAGCTGGTCGATGGTCGAGACCATGGCCGCCGGAACGTTGGTGGTGGGATCGGACACCGCCCCGGTGGCCGAGGTCATCGAGGACGGCGTGACGGGCAGGCTGGTCGATTTCTTCGATGTGGAAGGCTGGTCGGCGGCGCTGACCGATGCGCTCGCCCGGCCCGAGGCCTATGATGCGATGCGCGAAGCGGCCCGGCGCAGGGTCCGCGACAGATATGACCTGAGGTCGGTCTGCCTGCCGAAACAGATCGCACTTCTGACCCGGCTTGAACGGGGCTGAACGCGTTCGCCAGGGCCAGAATCCTTGGAAGGATTTTGCAAGAGTTTTCGAAAACTCTTGCGCCCTCAGATCGCCGAGGAATGCTTCGCCTTGGCGCTGTCATAGGCGTCAAAGGCCCGTGCGATCATCCGGGTCAGCGGGCGCGCGCGGTCGGTGATCGTGAAACCGTCTTCGCAGACGCGGACCATATCGCCGAATTCGGCGGCGGCAGCGTGGAACAGCGCGTCGATCCGGGCGGGGCTGGTGTCGAATCCGGCCAGCAATTCGGCGCGGGACACCCGGAAGTCGCACATCAGCGCCTCGATGATCCGGGCGCGCAGCAGGTCTTCGCCTGCAAAACGGTGGCCCTTGTGGGTCGAGAACCGGCCCTCGCGGATCGCCTTGGTATGCGCCGCGGTGGCCGAGGCGTTCTGCGCGAAGCCCTGCGGGAACCGGCTGATCGACGAGGCGCCAAGCCCGATCAGGGCGGGCGCGCTGTCATCGGTATAACCCTGGAAATTCCGCCGCAGCGTCCCCGCCTTCAGGGCCTTTGCCATCCCGTCCCCGGGCTTGGCGAAATGGTCGATACCCACTTCGACATAGCCATCCCACAGGAACAGCTGCCGTGCGGTCTCGAACAGCGACAGGCGTTCCTCCGGCGTCGGCATCTCGTCCGAGGGGATCATCTGCTGCCTGCGGCTCATCCACGGCACATGGGCATAGCCGTAGAGCGCCACCCGGTCGGGCGAGAGCGTCAGGAGCTTCTGTACCGAATCGGAAATGCGCGGGCCGGTCTGGAACGGCAGGCCATAAAGAATATCGGCGTTCAGGCTGTCCACCCCGCGTGCCCGAATACGCTCGGCGACGTCGCGGGTAAGCGCATAGCTCTGCTCGCGTCCGATGGCCTTCTGGATCAGGGGGTCGAAATCCTGCACCCCGATCGAGGCGCGGTTCATCCCTGACGCGGTCAGGGCATCCAGTCGGGCATCGTCGATCTCGTTCGGGTCGATCTCGACCGAGAACTCGCCATCGGGGGCCATCGGGGCGACCTTGAAGATCGCATCGGCCAGGTCCCGCATCAGATAGGGTGACAGGAGCGTGGGCGTCCCGCCGCCCCAATGCAGGCGGCTAAGGGTAACCCCTTTCGGCAGGTGCCGCCGCAAGAGCGCCAGTTCGGTTTTCAGCGTCTCGACATAGGCGACAACGGGTTCGTCCGTCGTGGTGCCCTGCGTCCGGCAGGCGCAGAACCAGCACAACCGGCGGCAGAAAGGGACGTGAATGTACAGCGAGATTGCGCTATGTTCGGGCAGCGCCTCGATCCATTCGATGAAGGTCCCCGCGCCGATATCCGTCCCGAAATGCGGTGCCGTCGGATAGGAAGTGTATCTCGGGACGCGTGCGTCGAATAGCCCGAGGCGGGCGAGTTGCGGGTCGTGTGTCATCTGATTAGGTTAGTGCCCGTTAAGAAATGCTCCTTGATTCAGATCAACAGACAGGCCGCCTGATGCATGACCATTTTGCCCACGTTCAGTGTGGGGATTGCCCGATCAGACACCGGGCGGTCTGCGCGCGCTGCGATGCGGACGAGCTGGGTCGGCTGGAGCAGATCAAGTATTACCGCAGCTATCAGGCTGGCCAGACGGTCATCTGGTCGGGCGACAGGATGGAGTTTGTGGGTTCGGTCGTATCGGGCATCGCCTCGCTGACGCAGACGATGGAGGACGGGCGGCGGCAGATGGTCGGGCTTCTCCTGCCGTCGGATTTCGTCGGCCGCCCGGGCCGCCCGACCGCCGCCTTCGACGTGACCGCGACGACCGATCTGGTGATGTGCTGCTTTCGCAAGAAGCCGTTCGAGGATCTGATGGCGACCACGCCGCATATCGCGCAGCGGCTGCTGGAGATGACGCTGGACGAATTGGACGCCGCGCGGGAATGGATGCTGCTTCTGGGTCGCAAGACCGCGCGGGAAAAGATCGCTTCGCTGATTTCCATCATCGCCCGGCGCGATGCCGCGCTGCACCTGCGCAAGAAGGGCGGCGCGCTGGCGGTCGACCTGCCGCTCACGCGCGAGGAGATGGCCGATTATCTGGGCCTGACGCTGGAAACCGTCAGCCGCCAGATTTCCGCGCTGAAGAAGGACGGGGTGATCAGCCTGGAAGGCAACCGCCACGTCCAGATCCCCGACATGGACCGGCTTCTGGAAGAGGCGGGCGACGACAGCGACGGCGGGATGCTGGTCTGACGAATCAGGTGAGCCGGCCGGTCGGCGTCTGCCTCACTTCGCCGCTCTCCTTGGCAGACAGATGTGGCGTCTCCAACGTCTTGCGTCCCGCTCTGATGCAAAATGATGCAGCCTGCCGGGCCTGCCGATCTTTCCCGTTGCCAGCCACCTTCCTTGCCGCCTAGCGGAAAGGCTCCGTTGGATCAGGAGCCGCCACCCATGCCGAAGACCACCGTTGCCGCGCTGTTGCACGAGAAGGGCACGCGCGAATGGGTGCAGGTTCATGTCGACAGCGCGGCCGAGGCCGCCGCGGCCGAGGCTGCGGGGATCACGATCCTGTCCTGCGAGGCCGATCACACCCTGCCGGGCATTCGTGCCGCCGCGCCCTCGGCCCTGATCTCTGCCGGAATGCCACATGGTTCCTCCGCCACACCGGACGAGGCGGTGCGGGCCGGGTTCGACGCGTTGCGCCGCGGCGCGGATGCCATCTATTGCTCGCATTCCCCCCGCTTCATCGAGGCGATGGCGCGGGAAGGCATCCCCGTCACGGGCCATGTCGGTCTGGTGCCGAATCTGGCGGCCTGGACCGGATTTCGTGCCATCGGCCGCAAGGCCGACGAGGCCTTGACCGTCCTGCGAAAGGCCAGGGAGATCGAGAACGCCGGTGCCGCCTTTCTGGAGGTCGAGGTGGTTCCCGTCCAGCTGGCGGACCATGTCACCCGGACGACGCGGATGATCACCATGGGCATGGGCTGTGGCGCGGTCTGCGACACGCAGTATCTCTTCTCCTGCGACGTCCTGGGTACCAACACGGGCCACTATCCCCGCCATTCCAAACGCTACGCCGACTTTGCCGCGCTGGAGGCGGAGTTGCAGGCAAAGCGGGTGCAGGCCTTCCAGGATTTCGTCGCGGACGTCAGCCGGAAGGGCTATCCCGAACCCCGTCACGAGGTCTGGATGGACGAGGCAGAGGCCGAAGCTTTCGCGAAGGGTGCAGAAAAGCTCTGACTTGCCAGAGGCATCCGACTGGGGCACCGTGACGCAAACTGCCGCAAAGGATGCATCATGCGTCGCGTCACCGTCGCCGATATCATGCGGGAAACCGGGCTGTCTCGGGCGACGGTGGACCGGGCGCTGAACGGACGGGGCAGGGTGCATGACCGCACGCGGCTGGTCGTCGAGGAGACCTTGCGCAAGCTGATGTCGCCCGGTGCCGACGCCCCCGCGCGGCCGCTGCAGGCCGACATCGCGCTGCGGGTCGGCAAGGGCATGATGGGCCAGATGCGCGCGGCCTGGGCGGAGAGCGGCGCGAAGGGGGCGTTCCATGACCTGCACATGGCCGATGACGCCAGCGTGCTGCGGCTGGTCGAAAATCTTTGCAAGGATGCCTCGCGCCCGCTGATCCTTACCATCAAGTCGTCGGAGCGAATGACCGCGCTGTTGTCCGCGGCGCGGGCGCGCGGCAAGCGGGTGATCGCGGTGATCTCGGACCTGCTCCCCTCGGCCCGGGACGCTTTCGTCGGGCTGGATGACCGCGCCGTCGGCCAGACCGCCGCCTTCCTGATCGGCCGGATGCTGGGCGACCGGCCGACGACAGTGGGCGTCGTGCTGGGCAGTCCGGCTTTTCGCTGCCATGAGGACCGCGAAATCGGCTTCCGCTCCGGGCTGCGGGCGCATTTCCCGAAGGTCGTCATCTCGGGCGAGGCGCAGGGCGAGGACAGTGCCGAGTTGACGCGTCTCGCGGTCAGCCGCCTGTTGCGCGACCATCCCGCCCTGGGCGCGATCTACAATGTCGGTGGTGGCAACCTGGGCCTGGTCGAGGCGCTGCGGGCCGCCGGGCGGGCGCAGGACATGCTGGTCGTGGGGCATGAGGTGAACCCGGTCACCGCGCCGCTCCTCCGCGCGGGCGAGATCGACTTTGCGCTGGCGGGCGACCCGCGGGAACTGCTCTCAGCCGCCCTGACCCTTGCCGGAGAGGCGGAGCCCGCGAAGCAGTCCACCGGACGCCTGCTGGATTTCGGCGTCTATACCCGCTTCAACCTGCCCGACTTCGGTGCCCCGGCCTGACCGGCGCCGACGAATCGGCCCCTTGGCGTCGGGGCTGCGGCACCGTGCCGCGATCAGTTTGCCTCATGCTTGATGGGCTATCCCGCGCTCCTCCGGGACCGTGGGCCAGTGGTGAGGCATTATGATGCAAATCGTGATGCTAAAAGAATAATTCTGTTGCGCCGCGAAGGCCTGCTGCGTCACCTTGACGCTCGACCCCGGTCAGGAACCGAAGGCAGGCAGGCGATGGACGACACCAAATTCGGCACCCACAACAAGCGCGGCGACTACACCCCGAACGATCCGGCCGAGGTTGCGCCGATCTGGAGCTTTCCCCTGCGGCCGATGGCAATCCTGAAATGGCTGCCGAGCTATTTCCTGCCCTGGAACCTCATGTGGACCGCCAGCGCCTTTGCCTGGTGGGCCTGGGTGGTGCCGGAGAAGGAAGTGATGCAGACGCTGGCCTGGGGCTGGGTGCTGTGGCTGTTCGCGGTGAACGCCGTCGCCGTTTTCCTGTTTTACGGCGCGCTGGAACTGCATCTCTACATCCGCCGTGCGCAGGGCACCCGCTTCAAGTACAACGCGAAATGGCCGTCGGAACACAAGTCGACCGCCTTCATGTTCCAGAGCCAGACCATCGACAGCATCATCCGTGCCTTCGGCAGCGGCGTCCCGATCTGGACCGCCTGGGAGGTGCTGGTGCTTTGGGCTTGGGCGAACGACGTTGGCCCCTGGGTCAGCCTGATGGACAACGGCTGGTATCTCTTCGCCGTCTGGCTGTTCCTGCCGGTGCTGCACGAGGTGCATTTCTTCCTGATCCACCGGCTGATCCACACGCCATTCCTGTATAAGTGGGTGCATTCGGTTCACCATAACTCGGTCAATCCCTCGCCGTGGTCCTCGCTGTCGATGCATCCGGTCGAACATCTGCTGTACTTCGCCACCGCCGCCTATCACTTCATCATCCCCTCGCATCCGATCCTTGCGATCTACCAGCTGAACTTCGCGGGCTTCGGGGCGGTTGTCGGCCATATCGGCTTCGACAAGATGGAAGTGACCGAGGACAAGGGCGTCGATAGCCACGCCTTCATTCACTACCTGCACCACAAGTATTTCGAGGTGAACTACGGCGACGGGCTGATCCCCTTGGACAAGTGGTTCGGCACCTTCCACGACGGCACCAAGGCAGGCGACGCCCTGATGAACGCCCGCTACCAGCGCCGCAAGGCCAGGGCGAACGCCAAGACCTCCGCCTGACCCACAGCAATCACGGACTGAAAATGACCAACTGGATCGACGCCTGCGGGCTGGACGACATCGAGGAAGAAGGCGTGCGCCGCTTCGACCACCAGGGCCGGACCTTCGCGGTCTATCGGATGCCAGGCGACGAGGTGTTCTGCTCGGACGGGCTTTGCAGCCATGAGGCGGTGCATCTCTGCGACGGGCTGGTGATGGATTACGAGATCGAATGCCCCAAGCACTCCGGCGTGTTCGACATCCGCACCGGCGAGGCGATGCGGCTTCCCGCTTGCGTGAACCTGCGTACCTATCCGGCCCGCGTCGATGGGTCGCGCGTCCTGATTGAAATCTGAAGCCGCCTGACGCAAGGTCAGCGCTAACATCCCGGGAGGAACGGTCGTCCAGACCGGCGGGACAAGGGGGGAGCCGACGTGACGGAACAGCCATCCGAGTCCTTCGTGGTCGAGATGCGGGGGATCGAGAAATCCTTCCCGGGCGTCCGTGCCTTGCAAGGCGTGCGTTTCGACCTGCGACCGGGCGAGGTCCATGCCCTGATGGGCGAGAACGGGGCCGGAAAGTCCACGCTGATGAAGATCCTGACCGGGGTCTACCAGCCCGATGGCGGCGAGATTCGCGTCGATGGCCGGCCCGTGACCCTGCCGCACCCGCA
>JAFLCY010000145.1 GCA_017303485.1 Rhodobacterales bacterium | reverse complement strand
GCGCGCGGCCCGCGCAAACCGAAAGGCGAGGGCAAGCCGGACGGTGAACCGCCGAAGGAAGCCGCTGAATAGAACCGGAAAGGCCGCCCATCGGGCGGCCTTCTGCTTTCAGGGGGCCAGGCCTGCCGGTCAGGGCAAGGTCAGCGCAAGTTCCACCCTTTCGCCCGCCTTGACGCTCAGCGGGGTTTCGGATGTCTTGTCGTCCTTGCTGACCTTCACCAGATAGTCCCCCGCAGGCAGCGCGGTCTGCCAGGCCGGACCGAAGCTGTAGCCGAAGGACGCGCGGTCGCCGTTGATGTCGGGCTTTGCCGCCAGCACTTCGATGAGTTCGTCCGTGGGTGTGGTAAAGGCCGCCACCCCTGCGTTCAGCGGGACGGTGATCTCGGTCCGCTCGCCCACCTTCACCGTGAACGGCACCTCGGCCTTCGCCGCGCCCAGCGTCACGGCCGCGACATAGTCACCCGCCGGAAGGTCGAACTTCGCCCCCGCACCGTAGGTGTAGCCCACCGATTTGCGGTTGCCGTCGATGTCGGTCTTGGCTCCGAAGATCTCGACGAATTGTTCGCCGCCCTCGACCTTCATCCCTTCGGCATAGGTGGCGTCCACTACGGCAAGGCCGGTGCCGATGATCACGTCCTTGTCGATCTGTTTGCCCGGTTCGAAGGTGAGCGTTTCCTCGACTTTCGCAGCCCCGAGGCTTGCGAGGAAGCTGTATTCGCCCGCCGGGAAGACATGGAGCGTCTGGCCGTAGCCCGACTCGGAAACATCATCCGGCCCTTGCACTTGCCAGAAGGCATCGTCGGCAATCTCGCCCCCTTCGTAGGCATAGAGCTTCAGGTTCAGCACCCCGGCATTCATGTTCGCGACCGGCTGCGCCAGCGCATCGGCGGTGATCGTCACATCCTGCTCGGCCTTGGCGTCGTTCAACTCGGTGAACATCCGGTAGGTGCCCGGCGGCACAAGCTCGGTCTGGCGGCCGTAGACGGTGATCGTCTCCTCGGACAGGGCACCGTCGGGCAGGACGAGACGCAGGGTGACATAGGCGTCATCGACAATCTCGTCCGCGGGTTCGCTTTCACCCTCGGCCAGGACGATGACCGGATCGAAGTTCTTCTCCAGCGCCATCGGTGTCGGTTCCGGTTCTGGCACCGGCTCGGGCTCAACCACCGCGACCGTGGTTTTCAGCGCCTCGACCAGGCTGCCGGCATCCTTCGCCTCGATATACTTGCCGCCGGTGTTCTCGGCCAGGCAGGCGACCGTTGCCCCTTCCTCGGCGGTCAGGCCGAAGCCCACGACATGCGCGGTGAAATCGACGCCCGATGCCTCAAGCTCGGCCCCAAGCGCGCAAGGGTCGGCCTCGCAGGTCTCGATCCCGTCGGTGATCAGGATGACGGTGGCCTTCTCCTCGGTCGACTTCAACTCGCCAGCGGCGCGGCGGACGGCTTCGGTCAGGGGCGTCTTGCCCAGGAACTTCATCGCGTTGGCAGCGTCAGTGATCGCCTGCGCGGTGCCGGGGGCCGGTGGCACGATCAGTTCGATATCCTCGCAACTGCCCTTCTCGCGGTGGCCATAGGCCATGAGGCCGATCTCGGTCGAGGGATCGAGGCCGGACAGCACCGACCCCAGCGCCTCACGCGCGATTTCCAGCTTGGGGCGGCCGTCGATCTGGCCCCACATCGAGCCGGAGGCATCAAGCACGATGATCGACTTGCCCTCGGCCAGAACGGGCGCGGCAAAAAGGCCATGGGCCAGAAGGGCGGCAAGGAAGGTTCTGAAAATGCGCATGTCGGGGCTCCGCAAGGCAACAACTATCGGGCGAGCCTAGGGCAGCCCTTGCCCTCCGGTCAACCGGCGCAACAGAAAGGGTCTTCGGACCCCGTCCGAAGACCCTACCTGTGCCGAAAGCCGGACGCAGGGGACCTTGCTCCGCCTGCGGCGACAGGTCCGGGCCGCAGGATGAGAGACCATCCCGCAGCCCGATGCCGATCACATCGCGGGCAGAAGCACCGTGTCGATCACATGGATCACGCCGTTCGACTGCTTGACATCGGCGATGGTGACGTTGGCCACGTTGCCCTGGCCGTCCTTGATCATGATCTTGCCGTCCTTCTCCATCGCGGTGAATTCGCAGCCGCCGACGGTCTTGACGGTGTGCATCCCGCCGTCGTCCATCACCATCTTGCTGACGTCCGCTGCCATCGCATTGGCCGCGACGACGTGGCAGGTCAGGATCTTGACCAGCTGGTCCTTGTTCTCGGGCTTCAGCAGGGTTTCCACCGTGCCGGCGGGCAGCTTGGCAAAGGCTTCGTTGGTCGGCGCGAAAACGGTGAACGGGCCTTCGCCCGAAAGCGTCTCGACCAGACCGGCGGCCTGCACGGCGGCGACAAGGGTGGTGTGGTCGGCCGAGTTGACCGCGTTCTCGACGATGTTCTTGTCCTCATACATCGCAGCGCCGCCGACCATCGGGTTTTCGGCCAGCGCCATGCCGGTGGTCAGGGCCAGGATCGCGGTGGCAAGTTTCAAGGCTTTCATCATTCTCTCCCTTGGGGTTCGAGGCGCGGGGTCATTCCCGCCTCTCCCCCGAAGGAACGGAGCGTCTGTGGTGAAGTTTCAGCGCAAGTTTCGCGTCACGGTTTCGTGATCAGGCGGCGTCGCCGATCTTGGCGGTCAGGATCACCGGGCCGGTCGGCTGGCCGGTGGGCGAGCCGCCCTCCGGTTCGACCGACACGGCGAAGACAAAGCCCGCAGGCGGGGCGGGATAAGTCACGACCAGCGGACTGCTGTCCAGCAATCCCAGCGAGACCGGAGCAGAGCCGGGCGCAATGACCCACAGCTCATGAACCTGTCCCCGCACCGCAGGCACCCCGGCGATACGGGTGATCTGCATGGTTTCGCCGAAATGGGTGACCCGATAGGCCAGCCGGTTGTCGGCGGTTGCCAGGGTGGCCACCAGCTGAAGGCGGGGCGGGGCCAGCGTGGTGATCGCGGCCAGCACCAGAAGTGCAGCGACAGTGGCGCCCGAGAGCCAGCCGAACAGGCCAGGGCGCGGCCTGGCCGGTGCGGCTTTCGGGAAGAGCCGCGCCTCGATCTTCGGCAGCAGGTTCGGGGCCGGGACGGGCGCGTATCCGTCGTTCAACCCGTCGAGGCGGGTCTCCCAGCTGGTGACAAGGGCGGCGAATGCCGCGTCGCGCCTGATCCGCGCCTCGGCGCCGGCGCGCTCGGACAGGTCCAGCACCCCCAGCACATATTCGGCGGCCAGCGCATCATCGGCCTCGTGGGGCGTGAGGGGGGTGTCGGTCATTGGTCCAGACACTCCTTCAGCTTCAAGAGGCTGCGGCGCAGCCAGGTGCGCATCGTGTTCAGCGGCACCGAATGGCGCGCGGCGAGATCAAGGTAGGACAGACCCTCCAGATAAGCCCCCCGCACCGCTGTCGCACGGTCGGGGTCAAGGGTGGCGAAACAGTCGGCCATGCGCCTCGCCTCGCCCTGCGCGACAAGCCGCGTCTCGGCGCGCGGTGCCGTGTCCTGCACCATGTCGAGGCCATCATCCGACGTCCTTTCGGGCCGGGCGCGCAGGCGGTCGATGGCGAGGTTGCGGGCGATGGCAATCAGCCATGCCATGCCCCGACCCTTCGCCGGATCGTAACGACCGGCGCGCAACCAGACCCTTGTGTAGACCTCCTGCAAGGCATCCTCCGCCTCAGCGCGTTCCCTTAGCATACGCAGAAGAACGCCCATGAGTTTCGCCGAGCTGTCGCGATAGAGGGTACGGAAGGCCGCACGGTCCGTGGCGGCGCATCTTGCGATCAACTCGGCGATGGGATCGTCGGACATTCCCAGAGGCTACGGGATTTCCGGTTCAGCGCAAGCCGCTCATCGCGCCTCTTGATCACTGCGGCGGACCGGATGCCTGCTTTTCGCCCCTGCGCCGATCATTCCGGGCCGCCATGAGCGTGCGCGCTTCGACCCGAACGATATCGGCTCCGGGCCCCTGCAACGTTTCGACCAGAGTGACCGTCCGCTCGGCGCCTTGCAGAGCCAGCTTCAGGGGTGACTTCTTCAACATGGAATGCCCCTTCACACGCAGGGCATAGGCCGGAAGCGCATAGGACATGCCCGTTCTTGCGACGGCCAGCAAAAGGTAAGCCCGCGCGTCCTGGGCCCAGTCAGGCCCACCCCTTCGTGCCAGCAGCGCATCCCCCAATGCCGCGAGGTCCGGTTCTTCGGGGATGATCAAGGCCTTCAGCCAGTCTTCGACCTCCGCCGCATCCATTCGCCCCACTTCATCGCCAAAGCTGGCCGTTCCGAGCGATTCCCTGTGCGAATACCCCCGCGCCAGCAGCCATTGCGACAATCCGACCTCGCCGCGCCGCACGGTTCGAAACTTGTTGTCGGTCAGGTGAAAGCGCCGCCAGAAGGTTCGAAACTTCGGATCGTTCAGCACGGCCGGACCAAACCAGAGCGCAAAGGAGCAATAGTGGAAGTCCGGGCGCGAGGGGTCGTAGGCCCATCGCATATCCTGCGGACGGTCGAGAGCGACGGTCTGAATGCCATAGTTCGAGACGGCGCCCACCACGTCGGTGCCAGCTTCTTCTGCCACCTTCAGCCAATCCCTTCCGCCCGGAACCGGGAACCAGACGGAATCGTTGAGCAGCGCCAGGGCTGACAGGCTCGGCAGATCATCGCCAAGCGACAGCACAGCGGCCCGATAGCCGCCAAAGTCGTAGCCAAAGTTCGGCCGTTCGATCAGTCGCCAGCTTAGTCCCAGCACGGCCTCGCGGTCCCCGGGCGACAGCGGAACATGTGTGACAACCAGCGGCGCATATCCGCAATCGGCAATGTGGCGCAATGCAAGCCGATGGCTCTCAAGGAGGCCATCTGTTGGAAAGATGACATAGATTGCAACGCGCCTGCTGTCGGGCATTGCGCCAGTGGTGACGCGAACGCGACCAAACCTTGCCGCCAGATCATGAAGCGGCGTATCCCAAAGCAATTCTCCGGCGAGCTTTGGCAGGGCGGCCACACGCCCGGCCTCCCAGGCAAGGCGACCGCGAATTCGGGAAAGCAGCGAACGACCTTCGGGCAACCGCTGTCTCCTGCCGACATCAGGTCCGTCTTCTCGCCCAGCCATCCGGTGCTGTCAATCGCCCGCCCCGCCCGCGTTTGGCGCGGGCCATGATGCCTCAGCCGCGCCGCCGCCGCCGTCCGCCGTCATCGCCGCTGTTCTTCGGGTTGAAGCTGACTTCGGGCAGGGTGACGATGCCATGCAGGTTGGGGAAAGGGTCCACCGCATGCGGGATGGCGTTCGCGTTGACGAAATGCTCCTGGAAGCGCGGCTCGATGGCGGTCTCGACCTTGTGGATGTCGTGAACCGTCGCCTCGATCTGATTGCGCGCCGCGACGTTGCAAAGTGCGATCCGCGCTCCGGTTCCGGCGGCGTTGCCCGCGCTGGTAACCTTTTCAAGCGGCACGTCGGGGATCATGCCCAGCACCATCGCGTGCTTGGGGCTGATATGGGCGCCGAAGGCTCCCGCCAGCGTCACCCGGTCGACGGTGTCGATGTTCATCTCGTCCATCAGTAGCCGTGCCCCGGCGTAAAGCGCCGATTTCGCCAGCTGGATCGCCCGGATGTCGCCCTGCAGCACGCTGATCCGCGGTCCGCCCTCGGCGCTGCTGTCGTGCAGGAGATAGCCGAAGGTGCGGCCATGCGGTTCGCAGCGCGCGGTGCCGGTCTGCTCCGGCCCGCCGATCAGGCCACGCGCATCCAGAAGCCCCGCCAGCCGCATTTCGGCCACCGCCTCGATGATGCCCGAGCCGCAGATGCCGGTGATGCCGGTGCTGGCCGTCGCCGCGGCAAAGCCCGGCTCGTCGGACCAGAGGTCGGAGCCGATCACCCGGAAGCGAGGTTCCTTGGTGACGGGGTCGATCTCCACCCGCTCGATGGCGCCGGGGGCGGCGCGCTGACCGGAGGAGATCTGCGCCCCCTCGAAGGCCGGGCCGGTGGGCGAGGAACAGGCCAGCACCCGGGTCTCGTTGCCAAGAAGGATTTCCGCATTGGTGCCCACATCGACGATCAGCACCATGTCCTTCGACTTCTGCGGCTCCTCCGACAGGGCCACCGCCGCGCAGTCCGCGCCGACATGGCCAGCAATGCAGGGCAGCACATAGACCCTTGCACTCCGGTTCAGGTTGCCAAGGTCCAGGTCGCGCGCATCGAGCGACAAGCTTTCGTTCAAGGCCAGCGCAAAGGGGGCCTGGCCAAGCTCGACCGGGTCAATCCCGAGGAAGAGGTGATGCATCACCGGGTTGCAGACCAGCACCAACTCGTAGATCGCGGAAGCGTCATGCCCCGCATCCTTGGCGATCGTCGCGGCCAAGGAATTGATCGCCTCGCGCACGGCGCGGGTCATTTCCACGTCGCCGCCGGGGTTCATCATCGCATAGGACACCCGGCTCATCAGGTCTTCGCCAAAGCGGATCTGCGGGTTCATCAGCCCGGCCGAGGCCAGCACCTTGCCATCCGCCAGATCGCAAAGATGCGCCGCGATGGTGGTCGAGCCGAGGTCGACCGCAAGGCCCAGCAGCGGTGCCTCGTGGAAGCCCGGAAAAACGTCGAGGACGCGCGTCGCGCGGTCGTGGTTGCCCTTGTGCAGGACGACCGTGGCCTTCCAGTCGCCCTTGCGCAGCACGGGCTGCAACCGGCGCAGCAGCGACAGGTCGGCCACGACATCGTCCACCTGCCATTGCTGGGCCAGTGCCTGCTTCAGCCGCTCGAAATCGCCCGAGGGTTCGTGCATGTCGGGTTCCTGCACCTCGACATAGACGGCATGGGTGGCGGGGTCCATCTCGATGTGCCGCTCGGTCGCTGACTTGCGGATCACCTGCTTGTGGACCTGGCTTTCGGGCGGCACGTCGATGACCACGTCACCCAGCACCTTCGCCTGGCAGCCAAGCCGCCGCCCCGGCGGCAGGCCGCGGATACGCTTGTAACGGTCCTCGACGGCGTTCCATTCGCTCAGCGCGTCTTCGTCTACCGTGACGCCGTGTTTCGGAAACTCGCCATAGCCCGGAGTGATCTGGCATTTCGAGCAGATGCCGCGCCCGCCGCAGACGGAATCGAGGTCGACCCCCAACTGCCGGGCGGCGGTCAGCACCGGCGTGCCAAGCGCAAAGCGCCCCCGCTTGCCCGAAGGGGTGAAAATGACCAGGGCGTCGTCAGACATTTCAATCTCCGTCCGGCAGTCTTGCCCGACCATGTAAGCGGATTCCCCGCCGCCGCAACGCCTGCAAGCGGCAGGCGGCGGTCAGCTTGCGTCGTGATGCGGGATGCCGGCGGCGCGCGGCGCCCGCCAGATCACCATCACCACCGCCAGCAGCGCGAAGACCCAGGCCGGGGCGCCAAGGAAGCCCGCGATCAGGAAAAGCGCCGCCATGCCGGGCAGCGCCCATTTCAGATGCGGCGTCAGCGCGCGGGGACGGTCGCGCACGAACCACAGAGACAGGCAGAACAGCGCCAGTCCGCTGCCCATCCATTTCGCAATGGTGGTGATGTCGATCTTGGAATGGTCGGCGTTAAGGTCGACCTCGGCCGCCACGGCCGCGCCAAGAAGGGCGGTCGACAGGAAGACGAAGACATGGCCATAGCCCCAGAAGATCGCCTCGGGCATCTTCGTCGTCATCAGATGCTCTTCCTCGCAGTAGTAGACCCACCAGACCGCGAAGACCATGATGACCCCGGACGCCGCCACCATGCCGGCGCCCATCGAGGGATGCTCGCCGTTCAGCGCGCCGAAGCCAAGGCTGATCGACAAGAGGATCTCGCCCAGCGAGATGATCATCAGAAGGCCGTAGCGTTCGATGATGTGGTGCCGGTGGAACGGCGTCGCCTTGGCGCGTTCGGCCCAGAGCGGCACCGCAAGCTCGACCAGATAGACCAGCCCGGCCCAGTAGAAGAAATCGGGCGCTTCTTTCGGAGCAAGGAAGAAGGCCAGCGCCCAGCAACATTGCGCCACCGTGACGCCGATCGCATAGCGCAGACAGGTGGTGCGGTATTCGCCCTGCGCCGCCCGCAGCCACAGCGCTACCATGCCCAGTCGCATGACGCTCCAGCCCAGCAAGCCCCAGGTCTGACCATGGCCGTCAAAGATGAAGGGCACCGCCCCGGCGAACAGCAGTTCGCCCCCTATGATCACCATGACGCAGATGCGGTAGAAGATGCTGTCATTGTCGAAGGCCGAGGCGAACCAGGTGAAATTCATCCAGGCCCACCAGATTCCGAAGAACAGGAAGACAAAGGGGACCAGCGCCTCCAGCCCGTGGCCGGCCGAGATGCCATGGTGCAGCGCGGCAGTGGCCGAGGCCATCGCGATCACGGTGACCAGATCGAAGAACAGCTCCAGCGTGGTGGCGACGCGGTGATGGTCGTCGGGGTTGCGCGGGCGAAGAGGGCGAAGCAGGGCTTTCATCTTGGTCCTTTTTCGGCAAGGTTTTTTCCAAGAAACCCTGTTGCAGACGCCGCTGCAAGAGCGTGCAGGCCGTTGACGTTGTGCGCGCAGGCGCTTAGCTCAGCCGCCATGGCACGCGCACCCCTTCTCCAGCTTTCCGGCATTTCGCTGACCTTCGGCGGCAACCCGGTGTTCGACGACCTTTCGCTGACGGTGCAGCCCGGCGACCGCATCGCGCTGGTGGGGCGCAACGGGTCGGGCAAATCGACGCTTATGAAGGTGATGGCGGGGCTGGTCGAGCCTGACAGGGGCCTGCGCACCGTGCCTCCGGGCGTGACCGTGGGCTATATGGAGCAGGAGCCGGATCTTGCCCGCTTTGCCACTCTGGGTGATTTCGCCGCCTCG
>JAFLCY010000144.1 GCA_017303485.1 Rhodobacterales bacterium | reverse complement strand
ACGCCGCAAGCTTCGCCGGGTTCCTCGCCGACCCGCTGGCCTTCCTGCTGGTCGAGGCCGATGCCGGCTTCCTGCTGGGCCGGGCCGTCGCGGGCGAGGCGGAGCTTCTGACCATCGCCGTCGCCCCCGAGGCACGACGCCGGGGCCTTGGGCGCAAGCTGACAAGCCGGTTCCTCTATCAGGCGCAGCTGCGCGGCGCCGAACGCGCCTTTCTGGAGGTTGCCGCCGACAACCCCGCCGCCATCGGGCTGTACGAATCGTCCGGCTTTCGGAAGGCCGGAACCCGGCGCGGCTATTACCTCTCGCCCACCGGCCAGCGCATCGACGCGCTGGTGCTTGCCCGCGACCTGCCGCCCGTGCCAGCGGCCTAGGCGTTCCTGACCAAAGGGTCAGGTTTTTCCCGGGCTCACGCGAATCTGGCTTGACCCCTTACAGGCCTTCGTCGCTAATCAATCCAGAACTCGCCCGCGACCGGGATCACCGGCGGACAGGGCGGGACAATGGTTATCAACCGGGAGAACACCCATGACCCTTATGAAATCCCTTGCCGGGGCCACCTGCGCATTCGCGCTTCTCGCGGGCGTCGCGTCGGCGGAACCGGCCCTCATCTTCGACCTCGGCGGCAAGTTCGACAAGAGCTTCAACGAAGCCGCCTTCAACGGCGCGACCCGCTGGGCGACCGAAACCGGCGGCACCTTCAAGGAACTGGAAATGCAGGACGAGGCCCAGCGCGAACAGGCGCTGCGCAAGCTGGCCGACGTCGGCTCCAACCCCATCGTCATGACCGGCTTCGCCTTCGGCGACGTGCTGAACAAGGTGGCCCCTGACTATCCGGATACCAAATTCGCCATCATCGACATGGTTGTCGAGCAGCCGAACGTGAAATCGGTCGTCTTCAACGAGCATGAAGGCTCCTACCTTGTCGGCATGATGGCGGGTCTGGCCTCGAAAACCGGCACCGTCGGCTTTATCGGCGGCATGGACATTCCGCTGATCCGCAAGTTCGGCTGCGGCTATGCCCAGGGCGTGCTGGCCGCGAAGCCCGATGCCAAGGTCATCCTGAACATGACCGGCACCACCCCCGCCGCCTGGAACGACCCGGTGAAGGGCGCGGAACTCGCCAAGGGCCAGAAGGCGCAGGGCGCGGACGTGATCTACGCAGCGGCGGGCGGCACCGGCGTCGGCGTCCTGCAGGCAGCGGCGGATGAAGGCATCCTGTCGATCGGCGTCGATAGCAACCAGAACTACATGCATCCGGGCCAGGTCCTGACCTCGATGCTGAAGCGCGTCGACAACGCCGTCTACGAGGCCTTCAAGGAAGGCGAGGCCCTGACCCCCGGCATCAACGTCATGGGTCTGGCGAACGATGGCGTCGGCTATGCGATGGACGAGAACAACGCATCGCTGGTGACGCCGGAGATGCAGGCGGCGGTGGATGCGGCGGCCGAGAAGATCAAGTCGGGCGAGATCGTGGTCCACGACTACATGTCGGACAACACCTGCCCGGCCGCCACGTTCTGATCGGCTGACCGCCTGAGAAGAACGATGCCGCGCCAGTCCACTGGCGCGGCATCTTTGCAAGAGCCAACCGGAAAAGCCGCGTCACAAGCGGCAGGCGCCAGGGCGACGGGGGAAAGACATGGCTGATGCGGCATTCGCCATCGAACTGAAGGGCATTTCCAAGGCCTTCGGTCCGGTGCAGGCGAACAAGGACATCAACATCGCGGTGCCGAAAGGCACGATCCACGGCATCATCGGCGAGAACGGTGCCGGGAAATCCACGCTGATGTCGATCCTCTACGGCTTCTACAAGGCCGACTCGGGCCAGATCTTCGTCAACGGCCAACTCACCCCCATCCCCGACAGCCAGAGCGCCATCCGCGCCGGGATCGGGATGGTCTTCCAGCATTTCAAGCTGGTGCAGAATTTCTCGGTGCTGGAAAACATCATCCTCGGCGCCGAAGAGGGGCAGATGCTCAACCACTCGCTGACCAAGGCGCGTGGCGAGCTGGAGCGGCTGGCGCGCGATTACGAACTTGACGTCGACCCCGATGCGCTGATCGAGGACCTCTCGGTCGGCCACCAGCAGCGGGTGGAAATCCTGAAGGCACTGTACCGGCAGGCCGACATCCTGATCCTGGACGAGCCTACGGGCGTGTTGACCCCGGACGAGGCCGACCACCTGTTCCGCATCCTCAAGGGGCTGAAGGAACAGGGCAAGACCGTCATCCTGATCACCCACAAGCTGCGCGAGATCATGGAGACGACCGACAACGTCAGCGTCATGCGGCGCGGCACCATGGTCGCCACAGTGAAGACCGCCGAGACCTCGCCTGAGCAACTGGCCGAGCTGATGGTAGGCCGCAAGGTTCTTTTGGAGGTCGACAAGGGCCCCGCCAAGCCGGGCGAAGTGGTGCTGAAGGTCGAAGACCTGCGCGTCCGCGACGAACACAAGGTCGAGCGGCTGAAAGGCGTCGGGTTCGAGATCCGGGCGGGCGAGATCCTCGGAATCGCGGGCGTCGCCGGGAACGGGCAATCCGAAC
This sequence comes from Rhodobacterales bacterium, assembly GCA_017303485.1. Classification (GTDB taxonomy): domain Bacteria; phylum Pseudomonadota; class Alphaproteobacteria; order Rhodobacterales; family Rhodobacteraceae; genus Tabrizicola. Next base: position 6,301 of record JAFLCY010000144.1, on the reverse strand, counting down.
TTCTGGCGGCCCTCGGCGGGATGCAGGCGGCGACCGGCAAAGCCACGCTCAAAGGGGCGGCGCTGCCGCTGTCGGGCGCGGGGGCCGACGGGCAAAGCCGGCGCGCGGCTGGGATCGCCCATGTGCCGGAAGACCGCCACCACCACGGCCTGATCCTGGACTTCACCGCCTGGGAGAACATCGCCTTCGGCTATTTCAACGACCCGGACTACCAGAAGAACGCGCTTCTGATGGACAACGACGCGCTGCGCGACGACACGCGCAAGAAGATGGAGAAGTTCGACGTCCGCCCGCCGGATTGCTGGCTTCCCGCGAAAAGCTTCTCGGGCGGGAACCAGCAGAAGATCGTGGTGGCGCGCGAGATCGAGCAGAACCCCGCGCTTCTGCTGATCGGCCAGCCAACCCGCGGCGTCGACATCGGCGCCATCGAATTTATCCACAACCAGATCATCGCGCTGCGTGATGCGGGGGCCGCGATCCTTCTGGTCAGCGTCGAACTGGACGAGATCATGAGCCTGTCCGATCGCATCGCCGTGATGTTCGACGGCAAGATCATGGGCTTCCGCGACCCCGAGGCGACGGATGAGCGCGAACTGGGCCTCATGATGGCCGGGGTGACCGGGAAAGGGGAGGCCGCCTGATGGACCGTTTGCCACGCTGGGCCGATGTCGCCCTTGTCCCCTTCGTCTCGCTCCTCCTTGCCGCGATCATCTCGGCCCTTGTCATCATCGCCATCGGCCAGGACCCCTGGGAGGCGATCACGGTGATGGTCGAGGGGTCGGTGATGAACGCCTATGGCTGGGGCTATACGCTCTATTACGCGACAAGTTTCATGTTCACCGGCCTCGCCGTGACGGTCGCCTTCCACGCCGGTCTCTTCAACATCGGCGGCGAGGGGCAGGCACAGCTTGGCGGGCTGGGCGTGGCGCTGACGGTCCTCTTCATCCCCTGGCCGCACTGGACGATTGCGCTCTTGGCGGCCTCGGTCGGAGCGGCGGCTTTCGGGGCGGCCTGGGCGGCGATCCCGGCCTATCTGCAGGCCAAGCGCGGCAGCCATATCGTGATCACCACGATCATGTTCAACTACATCGCCGCCAGCCTGATGATCTTCATGCTGGTGGACGTGCTGCGCCCGCCCGGCAAGATGGACCCGGCCACCGCGAACTTCCCGCCCGAGGCGCATCTGCCCCGGTTCAACGAAATTCCAGGGCTGAACCTGATCTTCGACACCAAGGTGCCCGCCAACGTCACCTTCTTCATCGCGCTGGCGATGGCAGTCGTCGTCTGGCTCCTGTTGTGGCGCACGCGGCTCGGCTACCAGATCCGCGCCTTCGGCAAATCCGAATCCGCCGCCCGCTACGCCGGGATCAACCCGACGCGGATCATCATGATCGCCATGCTGATCTCGGGCGGGCTGGCCGGGCTGATGGCGATCAACAACGTGATGGGCGAGGCGGAGCGGCTTCTCGGCAACTCGGCCTCCGGTGCCGGCTTCATCGGCATCGCGGTGGCGCTGATGGGGCGGAATCACCCGGTCGGCGTGGTGCTGGCGGCACTTCTCTTCGGCTTCCTGTTCCAGGGCGGGGCCGAGCTTGGCCTCTGGACCAAGATCCCGATCGAACTCAGGACCGTGGTGCAGGGTCTGGTCATCCTGTTCACGGGCGCGCTGGATGTGATGGTGCGGATGCTCCTGACCCGCATCTTCGCCCTCTTCCGCCCCGCCAGGATGGAGGCCGCGTGATGGACTACGCAACCCTGCTGCAAATCCTCGATTCCACCCTGCGGCTGGCGACACCGCTTCTCCTCGCCTGCCTTGCGGGCCTCTACTCGGAACGTTCGGGCGTCTTCGACATCGGGCTTGAAGGCAAGATGCTTGTCGCCGCGATGTGCGCCGGGGCGGTGGCCTTCTACACAGGGTCCGCCTGGGTCGGGGCGCTGGCTGGCATCGCCGGGTCGCTGGTCTTTGCCCTGATCCATGGCGTGACCTCGATCACCTTCCGCGGCAACCAGCTGATCGCCGGGGTGGCGCTGAACTTCCTTGCCTCGGGCCTCACCGTCCTTGCCGCGCAAAGCCTGTTCGGCCAGGGCGGTCGCACCCCGCCCCTGACCGGCGCCGCCCGCTTCGGCGAGCTGACCCTGCCCTTCGCCGAGGCGCTACGGCCCGTCCCGGTCATCGGCCCGCTCTATGCCGAAGTGATCTCGGGCCATTCGATCCTGGTCTATGCCGCCTTCGCCATCGTGGCACTGACCTGGTGGGTCCTCTACCGCACCCGCTATGGCCTGCGCCTGCGGGCGGTGGGCGAAAACCCCGCTGCTGTCGATACGGCCGGGGTCAGCGTTCCCACCTTGCGCTTTTCCGCCGTGATGATCACCGGCGTCCTCTGCGGCCTCGCCGGGGCCTACATGGCGACTGCCCTTCAGGCGGGCTTCGGGAAAGAGATGACCGCCGGGCGCGGCTACATCGCGCTCGCGGCCCTGATCTTCGCCAAGTGGCGGCCGATCCAGGCGATGTATGCCTGTCTGCTGTTCGGCTTCTTCCAGGCGCTGGCGCTGCGCCCCGACGTGGTCGAACGTGTCGTGCAGATGAAGGTCCCGGTCCCGTTCCTTGACGCGCTGCCCTATATCCTGACCGTCTTCGTGCTGGCGGGCTTTGTCGGCAAGGCGATCCCGCCCCGCGCGGGAGGCGAGCCCTATGTGAAGGAACGCTGAAGAATGCGCCAATCGATGCTGCTTCTCCTTGCTACTCTGGGCTCATCCGCCGGGGCCGAAACGCTAGCTGAATTGCGCAAGGATCTGACGGGACGGGAGCTTGCAGTGGCCGGGCACATCGGCAGCGGCCTCGACATAGGGGATGATGAAGCGCTGTCGTTCCGCGATATAGAAGGGAACGTCTACCCCGTCGTTTTCGATGCGGGACGCACCGCCCGCAAATCGCTGGAGGGCTGCAAGTTCGCGATTTTCGGCGGTGGATCGCCTTGTGCTATGGATGGCAAGGCCGAGGTCGAACTCTACGGCTCGCGCCTGCGCCTGATCGTCTACGAAATTACCCGTATTGAGCCTCCAGCCCCGTTGAAGCAGCCATGACCGATGCGACCGAACTAGCTAGCCTGATCCGCGCCCGCGCAGGGGACGCCCCGGTCGAACTTGGCCTGATCCTCGGCTCCGGCCTTGGCCATCTGGCCCAGGCGGTCGAGGGCGTGGCGATCCCCTATGGCGACCTGCCGGGCTTTCCGCATGTCGGGGTTTCGGGCCACAATCCGCACCTCCATGTGGGCACGCTGGAAGGCGTCCGCGTCGCGGTCTTCGGCGCACGCGAGCATTACTACGAATCCGGCAATCCCCGCGCCATGCTGCTCCCGTTGCAGGTCTTGAAGGCCTTGGGCGCGGAAAGCCTGATCCTGACCAATGCGGCGGGGTCGATGCGGCCTGACGTTCCGCCGGGCAGCGTGATGCTCTTGTCCGACCACATCAACTATTCCGGCCTGAACCCGCTGATAGGCGAGAAGACCGACGCCCGCTTCGTGCCGATGACCGACGCCCACGACCCCGCCATGCGCCGCGCGCTGGAGGCGGCTGCGGTGGCGGAAGGCATCGACCTGCCCGAAGGCGTCTACTGCTGGTATTCCGGCCCTTCGTTCGAAACGCCGGCCGAAATCCGCATGCTGAAACTGCTGGGCGGCGATGCGGTCGGCATGTCCACCGTGCCCGAGGTGATCCTCGCGCGCTTCCTCGGGCTGAAGGTCGCCGCCATATCAACCATCACCAACATGGCCGCCGGCATGTCCGAAGAAAAGATCAGCCACGAACACACCAAGGCGATGGCGCCCTTGGGTGCGGCAAAACTGGAACGGATTCTGCGCGAATTCCTGCGCTCACGAAAGTGAGACGAATCGGGGTTTGACTTCACCGGCAAAGGCGCGCAAGCCTTTGATCACTCCGCCGCTTTCGCTTCCGCCCACCTCTGTCGACCGATTGCCGCCTCGATGCAGCTTTATCTTCCCATCGCCGAGGTTTCGGTCAATGCCTTTCTCATCCTGGGCCTCGGCGGGATCGTGGGCTTTCTGTCGGGCATGTTTGGGGTCGGCGGCGGCTTCCTGATCACGCCCTTGCTGTTCTTCATCGGCGTCCCCCCCGCCGTCGCGGTGGCGACCGGCGCGAACCAGGTCGTCGCCTCCTCGGTCTCCGGCGTGCTGGCGCAGCTACGGCGCAAGGGTGTCGACTTCCACATGGGCACCGTGCTTCTGGTGGGCGGGGTTGTCGGCTCGGCCCTCGGTATCTGGGTGTTCAGCATCATGACCCGGCTTGGCCAGGTCGATCTGTTCGTCCAATTGTCCTATGTCATCTTCCTCGGCCTCATCGGCGCGATGATGCTGCAGGAAAGCGTGCGCAGCCTGATGCGGTCGCGCAAGCCCGGGGGCGCCCCGATCCGTCGCGCCCATGTGCATTCCTGGGTGCATGGCCTGCCCTTCAAGATGAAGTTCCGCGCCAGCGGGCTTTACATCAGCGTGATTCCCCCGGCCCTGATCGGCGCGGCGGTGGGCTTTCTGGCCGCGATCATGGGCGTCGGCGGCGGCTTCATTCTGGTGCCCGCGATGATCTACCTGCTGGGGATGCCGACCAAGGTGGTGATCGGCACCTCGCTCTTTCAGATCATCTTCGTCTCGGCCTTCACCACCGTCATGCATGCCGTGACCAGCCAGACCGTCGACATGATGCTGGCGCTGCTTTTGATCCTCGGCGGGGTGGTCGGCGCGCAGATCGGCACCCGCGTCGGTGTCCGGCTCAAGGCCGAGCAGTTGCGCATCCTTTTGTCGCTGCTCGTCCTCACCGTCTCGCTGCGCATCGCGTTCGATCTTCTCGTCACCCCGGAGGAGCTGTACTCCGTCGCGCCGGGGGTCCTGCCATGATCCGCGCGCTGGCCCTGCTTCTGGCGCTTGCCCTGCCCGCCGCGGCGCAAGAGGTCATCGTCTCGGGGATGAGCCAGAACCGCGTCTCGATCACCGCCGATTTCGACGGATCCGAAATCCTGATCTACGGCGCCGTCAAGCGCGACGCCCCCGCGCCCGGCGGCGGGCCGCTGGAGGTGATCGTCACCGTGGAAGGCCCCTCGACCCCGGTCGCGGTGCGCCGCAAGGACCGCGTGGCGGGTATCTGGATCAACAACGCCTCGGTCCATATCGACAGCGCGCCCAGCTTCTATGCCGTCGCGACCACCGGCCCGCTGAACTATATCCTGTCCGACACCGACAACCTGCGTTACGGCATCACCATCGAACGGCTGATCCGCGCCATCGGCATCGCCGACGAGGCGGACAAGGCGGGGGAATTCGTGCTGGCACTCCTCAGGGTGCGCACCAACGAAGGCCGCTACCGCATCCTGGAAGGCAAGGTGGAGCTGACCGAGGACACTCTGTTCCGAACCGATGTGGTGCTGCCCTCGAACCTGACCGAAGGCGAATACAAGGTGCGGCTCTTCCTTCTGCGCAACAAGAGCGTGGTGGCCAGCCAGGAAAAGGTGATCGGGGTACGCAAGGAAGGGCTGGAGCGGTTCGTCTTCAACCTGGCCCAGGAACGCCCGCTGGTCTACGGGCTGCTCTCGCTGGTGCTGGCCGCGCTCGCGGGATGGGGCGCCTCCGCCGCCTTCCGCCTGATCCGGACCTGATCACTCCGCCTCTGCGAGCAGCGCCTCGACGTCCAGCCGCTTGGTGATCATCTTCAGCGAACCGTCTTCGGCGCGGGGCCAGTCGGCTTCGGGCCGGTCGCGGTAAAGTTCCACCCCGTTGCCGTCGGGATCGTTCAGATACAGCGCCTCGGACACACCATGGTCCGTCGCCCCGGTCAGCGGATAGCCCGCCTCGACCAGCCGCTTCAGCACCTGGGCCAGCGCCTTGCGGTCGGGGAAGAGGAACGCCGAATGATAGAGCCCGGTATGGCCGGCCGGCGGCGGCGAGCCGCCCAGGCTTTCCCAGGTGTTCAGCCCGATATGGTGATGATACCCGCCCGCCGACAGGAAGGCCGCCTGTGTGCCATATCGCTGAGTGACGTCAAACCCAAGGATGCCGGAATAGAAGGCAATCGCCCGGTCAAGATCGGCGACCTTGAGATGGACATGGCCGACACGGGTTTCGGGATGGATCGACATGGCTGCGCCTCACGCATGGGTTCACCTGCAAAGCTAGGGCACGTACCCAATAGGGGATTCCTGTTTGGGCGAAGGCGTGATTCACTCTTGTCGTGAGGCGGGAGGGAAAGATGGCACGCTATGATCTGAGCGATGAGGAGTGGCAGGTGGTTGAGCCGC
>JAFLCY010000143.1 GCA_017303485.1 Rhodobacterales bacterium | reverse complement strand
CCGTCGGTTTGACCACGATGCAGTTGTTGGTGGCGATGGCCGGCGCGATCTTGTGGCTGACCATGTTGAGCGGATGGTTGAACGGGGTGATCGCCGAAATCGCCCGGAGCGGTTCGCGCGTGGTGAAGATCTTGCGCTGCTTGCCGTGGGGCGTCAGGTCGCAGGAAAAGATCTCGCCGTCGTCATGGATGCACATCTGCCCGGCAAGCGTGTAGACGTCATAGGCCCGGCCGCATTCATACATCGCATCGGCCAGCGAGATGCCGAGTTCGGCGGTGATGATCGGGGCAAGTTCGGCCTTCCGCGCGTCGATGATGCGGGCGGTGTTCAGAAGGATCTTCTGCCGCTCATAGCGCGTCAGGGTGGGCTGGTAGGCGGAGGCGATGGCAAAGGCCTCGCGCGCGTGTTCTGCCGTGCCTGCGGGGACGGTGCCGATCACCTCATCCGTCCAGGGGTAATGCACCGGAATCCGGTCCACCGTGTCGACCTTGCGGCCAGCGATGCGCATCGTCTCATGGCGCATCGCGATGGGGGGAGCCTTTTTGAGCACGATACCCATCCTTACAAAGCTGCTGCCGTACAGGCGAAAAAGAAGGCGTCGAAGTTGCGCAGCACTGGCGCGGCGGGCAGATCGAGCCTGCGGTTGACGATGAAGGGGACTTCCTGCTCGGTCAGCCCGCCGTGGCTGCGCAAGGGTTCCTTCAGCGCGGCCAGATCGTGGCGATGGGCCGAGGTGCCAAGCGTCATGTTCTCGCCCGAGATCAGGACGATATCGCCGATCCGGTCGGCGGGCAGTTCAAAGCGCCGCACCGCCTCGGCTCGGTCCACCACCAGCGTCATGCCGGGAAGGGCGGCAAGGTCGCGGATCACCGTAGCATGGTCGGCGCCTTCGGGCAGGTAGGCCGTCGCAAAGGAACCGAGTGCGCCGTGGTGGACGACATAGGGATCGGTGATCGGCAGGATCACCCGCGCGGCATCCTTGCCCAGCATCTGGTCAAGCTTGTCCTGGACATAGATCACGGCGGGGGAGCCATCGGCCAGGTGCTTGGGCTTCATCCCGTGATCGGCGGTGACAACGATGGCCGCGCCAAGGGCGTCGAGTTCCGCAAGATAGGTGTCGAACATGCGGTAGAAGCTTTGGGCTTCGGGCTGTTCTGGGGCGTATTTGTGCTGCACATAATCCGTGGTGGTCAGGTACATTACGTCCGGCTTCCATTCCCGCAGCAGCTTCACCCCGGCGGCGAAGACGAATTCCGACAGATCGGCGGAATAGACCTCGGGCACCGGGCGGCCAAGCCAGGCGGAGGCGTTGTCGATGCCGTTTTCCGCAACCGTGGCCTTGTCCGATTTCTCGGACGAGAAGCAGATCGCCCGGTCTTCATCAAAGCGCAGGCCCGCACCCAGCAGCGCGCGCAGCTTGTCCTTGGCGGTGACGACGGCCACCCGCGCGCCCGCCTCGTAGAACTGGCTGAACACGGTCGGCGCGCGCAGGAAGCGCACGTCGTTCATCATCACTTCCTTGCCGGTCTCGCGTTCATACAGGTAGTTGCCGCAGATGCCATGGACGGCAGGCGGGCGGCCCGTTGCGATGGACAGGTTGTTCGGGTTGGTAAAGGACGGAATGACCGAATGCGCCAGCCGGTCGGTGCCGGTTGCGCGCATCTTCTTCAGCGTCGGCATCAGCCCCTTGGCGATGGCGACCTCCAGATAGGCCGGTTCGCAGCCGTCCAGGCAGATGGCGATGGCGGGAACCTTTGGCCAGGGATAGGCGCGGTCGTTGGCGATGACGGGTGTGCGGGAATGGGCGTTCATGAGTGATATCCTTCGGTTCAGGCCGCGAGCTTCGCGCGTTCGGCAAGGGCGGCGGCAGGAGGGGCGGCGCTGTTCACGCCCATTTCGGAAAGGCTGTCGGCTGCGGCCTGCACCACGCGGCGCATGATCGCCTCGTCCATGCGACCGATGCAGCCAACCCGGAAACTGTCCACCACGGTCAGCTTGCCGGGATAGATGATGAAGCCCTTGTCCTTCATCAGGTCATAAAAGCGCGAGAACACAAAGTTCGGATGCGCCGGGTTGAAGAAGGTGACGATGATCGGCGACAGCCAGCGGTCGGCCAGAAGCGTCTCGAACCCCAGGTCGCGCATCCCGGCAACCATGACGTCGCGGTTGCGGGCATAGCGGGCGCCACGGCCCGCGACGCCACCCTCGATCTGGTGCAGGCGCAGCGCCTCCAGAAAGGCGGCGACGACATGGGTGGGCGGGGTAAAGCGCCACTGCCCGGTCTTGACCATCGCGGCCCATTGCGCGTGGACATCAAGGCTGAGGGAATGGGCATTGCCCTTGGCCGCCTCAAGCGCGGTCTTGCGGGCGATGACGAAGCCGAAACCCGGCACGCCCTCGATACATTTGTTGGCCGAGGAAACCATCGCCTCATAGCGGATGCGGTTCACGTCCAGGTCCACCGCACCAAAGGCGGACATGGAATCGATCAGCAGCTTGCGCCCGCGAGAGGCCACTGCCTCGGCGATCTCGGCCACGGGGTTGAGGATGCCGGACGAGGTCTCGCAATGGATCGCAATGACATGGGTGATCGCCGGATCGGCATCCAGCACCCGGCCCACCTCATCGCCGCGCGGGGGCAGGTAGTCGCCCTTGTCGATCAGCGTATGGGCCCGGCCCATCACCCGCAGCGTCTCCGCCGCGCGCAGTCCGTAGGCCCCGTTCGCCAGCACCAGAACCTTGCCGTCACGGGGAACCATCGTGCCCAACATCGCCTCGACCGAGAAGGACCCGGAGCCCTGCATCGGCACGCAGGCGAACTCGCCCTTCGTGTCACCCGCCAGCGCAACCAGCTGATCACAAAGCGATTTTGTCATGGCGCGGAAGTCTGCGTCCCACGAACCCCAGTCCCGTAGCATCGCCTCCTTGACGCTGTAGGCAGTGGTCAGGGGGCCGGGGGTCAGAAGGAAAGGCTCTCCCATCCGGGGATCGGCAAAGAGGTCGGTGGTCATGATCGGTTCTCACGGGCTAAGGCTGAACTTACGGCAGCATTGCATCAGCAAAATGTATTCGTAAAATCGTTAATTCGTATCAGATCATAAGTTCGTTTGATGTATCTGGCGCCGCCAGACGGCTTTCCAGCAGATGCCCGCGTTCCTGCAGGATCGGATAGGCGACCTTCACCAGCAGCGAGTTGATCTCTTTCAGCGCCCGGACCACCTCCATGTGGATATCGCTGGTGTCGATGCTCTCCGGGTTGCCGCTCTTCAGGCGGGCGAGGTGGCGGTCGTGACATTCCCGCTCCAGCCGCCGCAGGGCGGCCTTCTCGCTTACCAGTTCGCGCGCGCTGTCCAGATCGCCGGAGACAAGCACGTTCATCGCAATCTGCATGTTGGCCATGACACGCGCATGAAGGGTGTTCAGTTCCGCCCAGCCCTCACCCGAGAACCGCAGCCTGAGTCGCGCCTTGTCCTCCGCCTGGGCCAGCAAGTTCTTGGCGATCAGGTCACCGATCGCCTCGAAGTCGATGGCAAGGCCGGCCAGTTCCAGCCCGCGCCGCGCCTCGTCGCCGGTCAGTTCGCCCCGGTTCACCTCGGCGATGAACAGCTTGATGTCGGTGTGGCGGTGGTTCACCTCACCGTCCATGATGCGCAGGCGGGCGATGCGAGCCGCATCGCCGCTTTCCAGCACCTCCATCACCGGTCCAAGCATTGCCTCCACCGTCTCGCCCATCCGCAAAAGCTCGCGTTGCGCACTGGCCAGCGCCAGACCTGGCCGGGACAGCGAGGTCCGGTCAAGCGCGCTGCGATAGGAGCCGCGGTCGTCGACGCCAGCCTCGGGCGCGGGCCAGAGCAGCGCGGTCAACCGATCCATCGCACCGATCAGCGGCAGGGCGACAACCAGCAGCGTCAGGTTGAACAGGACGTGCAGGTTCACCAGTTGCACCCCCGGTGCGCTGCCCAGACGCTCCAGCGGCAGAAGGGGCAGCAGCAGCATCGCGACCAGCGCGAATGCGCCGCGCAAGATCAGGTTCGCCAGCGGGATCCGCCGTGCGGGCAATGTCGCCCCCCGCGTCAGCCAGACCGCCACCAGCCCGCCGCCCAGATTGGCCCCCAGCACCATCGGTGCGGCCGCCGCGACCGGCAACAGCCCGCTGGTGGCGAAGCTGGCGAAGAGGAGCAGCGTCGCGACCGAGGAATGCAGCCCCCAGGCCAGCACCGCCGCCACGGCAAAGGCGGTCAGCGGATCGCCCGCCAGCCAGCGCACCAGTTGCGGCAGCACGGCCGAGTGGCGCAGAGGTTCGGTCGCCTCGCCAACCATGCGCAGCGACAGAAGGATGAAGCCGATGCCCAGGACCACCCTTCCGACCTGCCGCACCTGCCGGTTCTCGAATTTCAGGAACAGCGTTGCGCCCAGAAGGATCAGCACCGGGATCAACTCGCTGAGATCAAGCGACAAAAGCTTCACCACCAGCGCCGAACCGAGGTCGGCCCCGAGCATCGCTGCAATCCCCGGTCCGACCGCGATCAGCCCCGAGACGGCAAAGCCCGTCGCCAGAATCCCGACCGCCGTCGCGCTTTGCAGGACGATGGCCAGCAGCGTACCAGCCGTCGCCATGCCGGTTGCGCTGCCGCCTGCCCGGCGCATGGCGATGCGCAATGGCGCGCCCCAGCCACGCTCCACCCCCGTCCGAACCATGCGGACGGCCCACAAGAGCAGCATGACGGCCGCCGCCAGATGAATAAGAATGAGGAATGGGTGCATGGGCGTTGCTCGATCTGTTGACCCCCCACACAGCACTGTTGCTTATCATAAATCAAATCGTTAGTTCTAACACTATCATAAGATTGGCTGACAACATGCGCTACGTCCAGCTTCGCGCCTTCCACTATGTCGCAACCTGCGGCGGCTTCTCCCGCGCGGCGGAAGAGTTGTACCTCACCCAACCCGCAATCTCGGATCAGGTGCGCAAGCTGGAAGAGGAGTACGATGTGCTGCTCTTCAATCGCCAACGCAAGCTGGTCTCGCTGACGGCGGCGGGCGAGCAGTTGTTGCAGATCACTCGCAGGCTTTTCGACAGCGAACAGCAGGCGATGCAGTTCCTGTCGGAAAGCCGGGCGCTGCAGTCCGGCAACCTGCGGATCGTTGCCGACAGCGCCCATCACCTGCTCCACATCCTTGCCGCGTTTCGCAAACGCTATCCCGGCGTGCGGATCTCGGTCCGATCGGGCAATACCGAAACGGTGGTGAACAGCCTGTACAGTTACGAGGCCGACCTTGGCATCCTGGGCGAGATGCCGACGCTGAACAATTTCGCCTGCGACCTCTTAAGTTCCTCGCCGATCATCGCTTTCGTGTCGCATGATCACGAACTGGCAAAGGTCGGTCGGCTGACCTTTGCAGAGCTGGTCCCACATCCGCTGGTCCTGCGCGAGCGCGGCTCGAAGACCCGCACCAAGCTTGAGATGGCGGCGCGGGCGGAGGGGGTGGAGCTGAAACCCGCCATCGAAGCCGAGGGGCGCGAGGCGGTGCGTGAGATCGTCGCCTCGGGCGCGGGTATCGGCTTCGTCTCGCTGGCAGAGTTCGGCGAGGACAACCGGCTGGTGCCGATCCGTCTGGAACCCGAAGACCAGATGATGATGGACGAGGCCCTGATCTGCCTGCGCGAAAGACGGGACTCGAAGCTGGTCAACGCCTTCTTCGAGATCGCCCGGACCCTGCAGACCCCCGCAGCCTGACCCCGGCATGCGCGCTGGCGGAGGGGAGTGGGAGTCGAACCCACCCAGGACGGGCTCGCCGCCCCAACCGGATTTGAAGTCCGGCCGCCCCACCGGGGACGATTCCCTTCCTTATTCCCCGAACAGGTCGAGGCGATGCGGATTTATCCGACGCAGATCGCCGCGGCGCAAGGTCAACCCCATGCGATCAAAGAAATCCAGGATCTGGATCGCCACCTTCCGTCCGTTCTGGACCCGGTCACGAAAGGCCGGGGCGGTGAACCAGCCGTCCTCGCTTTGGGCGGCCACGTCACAAAGGATACTCGCCATTTCCCGCGTGACCTCGCGCGCAAAGAAATGGTCCTGCGCGATCTGGTCGGTACGCCCAAGCTTCTGTGTCAGGCGCAGAAGGCGGCGGATCTCGCGTTCGTCCATGCCGAAGTCGGAAGCGAAGTCGCGCACGCGGGGCGGGCGGAAGCGGGCCTCGCCCAGAAGCTCCGGCAGGATGCGGGCGTAGGTCGCCTCGTCCTCGGGCGAGAGTTTGACCTCATGACCGGGCAGCCGCAGGAAGGCGCCGTCCAGCACCACCCGGCCCGCCTCGGCCTCGGCCCGCAGGAACGTGAGGAACTCTGGCTTGGGAAGGCGCGGGCGCAGGGTCAGCCGGAGCTTCTCACGCCCGAAGCCGGGAAGATCGGGGTTCTCGGCGTGGAAAGTGGTCAGGGCCTCGGCCAGCCCGTTGCGCAGCGCCTGCAAGACGGAGGGTGCCAGCGCGAGGTCACCAAGCCGCACCAGCCCGGCACGTTCGGCCAGCGCGGGGTCGGGGTGCAGCCCGCGGTCACGCAGGAAGACCGGCAGGTCCACCGGGGCAACGGCGGCCATACCTGACAGGGCTCGGGGAGGGTCGGTCTCGCGTGCTGCCGCCAGCAGCGCCAGCCGCTCCGGCGTGCCGCGTTTGCGGGCGGGCGGACGCAGGTCGAGGAACCGCCCGCCGCCCAGCGTGTGGCTGGCCGAGGTGTCGCGCAGGATGAAGCGGTCGCCGGTCAGCGCCGCCAGCGGCCGGTCAAGCACCAGTTGCGCCAGCCCGGACTCGCCCGGTCCGATCGGCCCCTGAAGCGGAACCACCCGCGCGCCGACCTCGGCTGCGTGGCTGTGCAGGCGGGCGGGAAACCAGGTATCCACCGGCCTTGACGCGGAAGCCAGCACCGTCAGGTAGACGTCGACCCGGTCGGTCGGGGCGTGCAGCGCCGGGTCCAGCACCATGTCGCCGCGATGGATCGCCTCTTTGCCGATGCCCTCGCCCGCGAGGTTCAGGGCGCAGCGTTGGCCAGCCAATCCTTCGACTGCCTTGTGGCTCTGCGCGTGAATGCCGCGCACCCTTGCCGGCAGACCCGTGGGGCTGATCGTCACGGTATCACCCACTGCCACCCGACCGCCCAGCACCATACCCGAGACCACCGTGCCGGTCCCGGTAAGGGTGAAGCTGCGATCCACGGAAAAGCGGAACCGCCCGGCGTTGTCACGCAGGGCCACTTCGGCCTCCGCCGCTGCAAGCCGGGTGCGCAATTCGGCGATGCCCTCGCCGGCCAGCGAGGAAACCGGCAGGACAGGCGCATTCGCAAGCCCGGTGCCCGCCAGTTCGGCCCGGATTTCCGCCATCACCTCGTCCCGTCGCTCTGCCCCAGAGAGATCGGCTTTGGTCAGCGCGACAAGGCCCCGGGTCAGGCCCAGAAGGTCAAGAATCGCCAGATGCTCGCGTGTCTGTGGCATCACCCCGTCATCGACGGCCACCACCAGCAGCGCCATGTCGATCCCGCCCGCCCCGGCCAGCATGGTGTGGATCAGCCGCTCATGCCCCGGCACATCGACAAAACCCGTCACCCGGCCTCCGCCCAGATCGGCATAGGCGAAGCCAAGGTCGATGGTGATTCCGCGCGCCTTTTCCTCGGCCAGACGGTCGGCGTCCACCCCGGTCAGCGCCTTCACCAGTGCGGTCTTGCCGTGGTCGATACGCTTGCCAAGGGTGGTCGCGATGAGATCGCAGTGGCCAGCGTGGATGGCGACCCGGCGTCAGTCGAGAATATTCGCACACGCCGCCTGACAAGGATTGTCTCGGCGCAGTTCTGTGGCCCGCTCGGAGGTGCGGCCATGAAGGCTGCATTCGATGTGGCCCGTGGCCAAGCTGTGCCCAAGCAGATACTCGTGCCGGTGTTTCCAGTAACGCCGGAAACACTGGAGCGATACCCAGGCTGGCTGGGGCCGATTCCTGCTTCGTTCAAGAAACCTTGGGCGGCCAAGCAACCGCAATGGCCGGGGGGCGCTGAGCCGTCGGCAAAAAAATGACGCCACTGTCTTCCAGCAAGGATCTCCCCAAGCTTGCTGCCGTCGATCGGCGCCTGGCGTTGGCTTTTGGCGCCTTGATTCTTTTCATGATGCTCGCAGTCCTGCTGGCAGGTGGGCTTTATGTCCGTGGCTCGATTGAGCGTGAACAAAGCCGGCTTTCTGCCTTGACGAGCCAGGTGCTGGCAAATGCTGTGAGTCGGATCAGCTTTTCAGGGAAACATCATTCCCGTCTCTTGCTTGAAGAGATCAAGGCTGCCCAGCCAAGTATTCTCTACCTGCGGCTGGTCGATGGAAGCGGCGTTATCCAGGCGCACAGCGACCCTGCTCAAAATGGGTTGCAGATCGATGCTAAGGAGTTGCCGTTGATACGCCCGGTGTTGCAAGGCGTGAGCGCACAGACGGACCGGCATGCCCAACTCGACGGCGTACCGATCCGGGAAGTGAGCATTGCCTACCGTGGCGGGTATGACAACGCCGTTATCAGCGTTCTTCAGATCGGCATCTCGGAGTTGGAGCATCAGCGCGATCTTGCCCGCGGCACTTGGTTTATTGCGCTTCTTGTGATCGGCTTGCTGTTGTTGGGAATCCTGGTGACCTGGCGCATCAGCGTGCATTTTGGCAAGCCGGTTCGACAACTGGTTCGTACGCTTGGGCACGAACAAGCCTTGTTGCGCACGCTGATCTCGACGCTGCCGGATCTGGTCTGGGTGAAAGATGCAAACGGCGTTTACCTGGCCTGTAATCGTCGCTTCGAGGATTTCTTTGGCGCTGGCGAGCAAAATATTCTTGGCAAAACAGATTTCGATTTCGTTGCGAGAGAACTGGCAGTGTCCTTTCGAC
>JAFLCY010000014.1 GCA_017303485.1 Rhodobacterales bacterium | reverse complement strand
GGCTTGCTGATCGGCTGGCTCTATCTGGCGGTGGAATTCCTTGGCCCGCAGATGATGCAGATCATCACCGCAGGCCTGCCTCCTGGCGACCTGAAGGATCACCTGCAGGACACCGCCGCGCAGATGCGTCTGCTGACCCTTGGCGTCGTGCTGCTTCTGGTGATGCGTTTCGCGCCAAGGGGTCTGATACCCGAGAAGTAAAGCTCCCGCGGCCCGGCTTCACTGTCTGGCCGCGACATTCTTTGTCGCAAATCCTCATGCCACTTGGTCGATGCCCCGCCATGGTGCGTTAAAGCCGAGGCAGACGGAGAATTTTGCGATGAAGACCCATGCGCGCGTTGTGGTGATCGGTGGCGGCGTTGTCGGCTGCTCGGTCCTGTATCACCTGACCAAGCTTGGCTGGTCCGATGTCATGCTGATCGAACGGTCCGAGCTGACCTCCGGCTCCACCTGGCACGCGGCGGGCGGCTTCCACACGATCAACGGCGACACCAACATGGCGGCGCTGCAAGGCTACACCATCCGGCTTTACAAGGAGCTGGAGGCGATCACCGGCATGTCCTGCGGGCTGCACCATGTCGGCGGCGTGACGCTGGCCGACAACGAGGCGCGGTTCGAGATGCTGAAAGCGGAACGCGCCAAGCACCGTTACATGGGGCTGGATACCGAGATCCTGTCGCCTGCGGAAATCAGCAAGCTGACCGACGGGCTGGTGAACGTGGACGGCATTCTGGGCGGGCTTTACGATCCGCTCGACGGGCACCTCGACCCTTCGGGCACCACCCACGCCTATGCCAAGGCCGCGCGGATGGGCGGGGCCGAGATCGTGCTGCACAACCGTGTGCTGGAAACGAACCCGACCAAGGACGGCTGGGAGGTCGTCACCGAAAAGGGCACCGTCACCTGCGAGCATCTGGTGAACGCGGGCGGCCTCTGGGCGCGGGAGATCGGGGCAATGGCGGGGGTGTACCTGCCATTGTTGCCGATGGCGCACCAATACCTTGTCACCGACGATATCCCCGAGATCATGGACATCCTGAAATCGGGCCGCGAGTTCCCGCATGTGATGGACCCGGGCGGCGAAAGCTATCTCCGGCAGGAAGGCCGCGGCCTTTGCATCGGCTTCTACGAAAAGCCCTGCGAGCCCTGGTCGGTCGATGGCACGCCCTGGGACTTCGGGCATGAACTGCTGAACGAACAATTCGACAAGATCGAGGACTCGGTCAACTTCGCCTACCGCCGCTTCCCGGTGCTGGAACGCTCGGGCGTCAAGCGGGTGATCCACGGGCCTTTCACCTTCGCCCCGGACGGCAACCCGCTGATCGGCCCGGTGCCGGGTCTGCGCAACTACTGGTCGGCCTGCGCCGTGATGGCCGGGTTCAGCCAGGGTGGCGGCATGGGCCTTTCGCTGGCGCAGTGGATGATCCACGGCGAGGTCGAGCGGGACCCGCGCGGCTTTGACGTGGCGCGGTTCGGCACCTGGACGTCGCCCGGCTATACCGTGCCGAAGGTGATCGAGAACTACCAGATGCGCTTCAGCGTCTCCTATCCGAACGAGGAGCGCCCGGCCGCCCGACCTTTCCGAACCACGCCTATGTATCAGGTCTTCGACCAGATGAACGCTGTCTGGGGCCAACAGTATGGGCTGGAGGTGGTGAACTACCACGCCCTGCCGGGCGAGCCGCGCTATGAAGAGCCGACCTTCAAACGCTCGAACGCCTGGGAGGCGACGCGGGCCGAGGTCATGGCCGTGCGTGAGGGCGTCGGCATCAACGAAGTGCAGAACTTCGGCAAGTATCTGGTCAAGGGCGCGGGCGCGCGGGCCTGGCTCGACCGGATCATGGCAGGCCGCATTCCCCAGCCGGGCCGGCTGTCGCTGACGCCGATGCTGGCCGAAAGCGGCAAGATCATCGGGGATTTCACCGTCACCTGCCTGTCGGAGACCGAGTTCCAGCTTACCGCCAGCTACGGCGCGCAGGGCTGGCATCAGCGCTGGTTCGAACAACATGCAGAACCCGGTGTAACCGTCGAGAATATCTCGGATTCCCGCTCCGGCTTCCAGATTGCCGGCCCCAAGGCCCGCGAACTTCTGGCCCGCGTCACGCGCTCGGACGTCAGTGCCGAAGCTTTCCGGTTCATGGACGTAAAGCGGATGACCGTGGGAATGGCCAACTGCATCGTCCAGCGCGTCAGCTATACCGGCGACCTGGGCTACGAGATCTACACGGATCACATGTCGGTTCGCCACCTGTGGGACGTGTTGTCGGCTGCCGGAAAGGATCTTGGACTGCGGCCATTCGGGATGCGGGCGATGATGTCGCTGCGGCTGGACAAGTGGTTCGGCAGCTGGGGACGCGAGTTCAGCCCGGACTATACGCCCGCGGAAACCGGCCTTGACCGTTTCATCGCCTGGAACAAGCCCGCGGACTGGATCGGCAAAGCGGCCGCCCTGAAGGAAAAGGCCGAGGGGCCGACGCGCAAGCTGGTGCCGATCGTGGTCGACGTCACCGATGCGGACGTCGTCGCCTGGGAGCCGGTCTGGCTGGATGGCGCGGTGGTCGGCTGGTGTACCAGCGGAGGCTTCAGCCACTGGACCGGCAAGTCGGTGGCTCAGGGCTTCATTCCCGCCGACCGGGTGGAGGACGGCCTTGCGCTGGAAGTGGAAATCCTGGGCGAGCGGCGACCGGCACGGGTTCATCTGGCACCGCTTTGGGACGACAACGGGCGCATGCGCGGCTGAGGTCGGGCTTGACAGGCTGACACGCCGGGCGGACCATTTCTCTCCATGCGTCCGGCCGTCCATATCCTAGTTCTTGCCGCCGGTGCGTCCTCACGGATGCGGGGACGCGACAAGCTGTTGCAGCCGATAAAGGGCAAGCCGATCCTGCGCCTGATGGCCGAGCAGGCGCTTTCGACCGGTTCGAAGGTCTATGTCACCCTTCCCCCCGCCGCCGAGCCGCGTCAGCGCCTCGTTGCTGATCTGCCGATCACGGTCGTCCCGGTCCCGGATGCTGCCCTTGGCATGTCAAGGTCGATCCAGCGTGGGATCCTGGCGATCGAGGCGGCCGAGGACGGGCCGGAGGATGGCATGATGGTGCTGCCAGCCGACATGCCAGAGTTTTCCAGCAAGGCGCTTGCCGATCTCATCTCGCGGTTCCGGACCGAGCCCGAGCTGATCTGGCGTGGTGGGACAACCGACGGCACTCCGGGCCATCCGACGATTTTCCCCCGTGATCTCTGGGCCGAGCTTCGTGCCGTCACCGGGGACGAGGGCGGCCGGTCAGTCCTGAAACGCCATTCTGACCGGGTCAGGGTTGTTCCCCTGCCCGGCCGGATGGCAGTGCTTGATCTGGACACGCCAGAAGACTGGGCGGCCTACCTTGGCCGCCCCGGGCCCTCAGGCTGAGACCAGCACCCTGGCCTCATGCGCCTTCAGCGACAGGCGTGCCGACGGGAAGCCGGTCATGTCGGACGCAAGTTCCGGGAAAAGTTCCAGCACTTCGGCCCGCGCCGCCTCGTCCAGCGCGTTGAGCGTGCGCTCGGCCGGCTGGAAGCTTTCGGTCCAGATCCCCTCCGACTGCACGATCTCATGCCTGTCGAACAGGATATGGACATAGGTGATCCCATCCGATGGCAGCGCACGGGTCACTTCGGCAAGTCCGGTCAGGTACTTGGCCGGAACCAGCACTTCGCTTTCGCCAAAGTACATCTCCGACCGGGCGCCCTCGATCAACACACGGTGCTGCGGCGAAACGAGTATCGAGCGATCCGGTCCGATCCCGTCCAATGCCCCGGCGCCGATGCGCACCGGCTGCAAATCCGGACGGGCCTGCAGGTCGGCGTAGGATAGTTTGCGCGTTCCCGTCCAGCGCAGCGGCTGCAACCCGTTGTCGCGGGTGACCACCAGATCACCGGGCGAAAGCGCCTCCACCGCGACGGCACCCCGATCGGTCATGATCTGCGTGCCAGCCGTGAAGCAGACGATCACGAGATTTTCGATGTCGGTGAAGGTCAGCGTCCCGAGAACCGGGAAACCGGGACCCGGACCATAGAAGATGATCGTCCCGTTTTCGTGGTTCGTCGGGTCATAGTTGAGGTCGAACCGCGCCCAGCCGAAACCGGTGATGTCGACCGACAGGGTATCGTTGTCGGACGACGTTCCGGCACCGCTGCCGCCGTCGACCGTTTCATTCCCCACCCCGTCGTTGGCCGTCATGGTGATCAGGTCGCGGTCGTCGCCGCCGAAGACAAGATCCGTCCCGGCGCCGCCGACGAGGGTGTCGTTGTTGGTACCGCCGTAGAGCCGATCATTGTCGGCGCCGCCATTCAGGCTGTCATTGCCGGCATCGCCGTAAAGCGTGTCATTGCCGGCATCGCCGTACAGCGTGTCCTGATCGGCCCCTCCATAGGCAAGGTCGTTGTCGGCACCGCCGTAAAGTTGATCATTGCCGGCATCGCCGTAGAGCGTGTCGTTGCCGGCGTCGCCGTACAGCGTGTCCTGGTCGGCCCCTCCATAAGCCAGGTCGTTGTCGGCACCGCCGTAAAGTTGATCATTGCCGGCATCGCCGTAAAGCGTGTCGTTGCCGGCATCGCCGTTAAGCGTGTCCTGCCCGATGCCGCCGTTCAGCCCGTCATTGCCGGTCCCACCGAACAACTGGTCGTTGCCCGCATCGCCATAGAGCGTGTCATTTCCCGCATCGCCATAGAGCGTGTCCTGATCGGCGCCGCCCGCGATGGTATCTGCGCCATCGCCACCGTAGATCGTGTCATTGCCAGCGTCACCACTCAGCGAATCTCCAACATCGGCAATGATCGTCGACGAAGTGATCTGGACATCATCAAGTATCGCACCCGCACTGTCGTCGTCGCCGAGTTCAGTGAAGCGCAGCGTATAGGTGCCAGCAGCCGGGAAATTGATGCTTAAGGCATAGTCGGTCCAGGACGAGTTGGATCCCGGAATGACGGTCATTGTCGCGATGACCGCCCCGGCAGAGTTCAAGACGTCGACGCGAAAACCATCGATGCCGACATCTCCTGCGGCTCGCACCGCACCCCGGAATGTCAGCTGGGCAGACGTCGCACCCGCAACAGTGAAGCTCTGCTGCAAGACGGTGGTCTGATTTACATGTCCGTCAATCTCGGTGACGCCATTTACGGTCGAGGCTCCCGTGAAGTAAGAGCTCTCCGGGTTGAACTCCGTGTCCGTACCAGACCATCCCGTACCGCCCCCGGTGAAGGTGCCGTTGGTGATATAGGTGGTGGTAGCAGGCCCCGTGCTGCCGCCATAGATCAGGTCCTGGCTTGCGCCGCCGGAAATCGTGTCGCTTCCAGTCCCGCCGTCGAGCGTGTCGTTCCCGCCGCTTCCGACCATACTGTCATTGCCGCCCATGGCATTGACGTTGATCGGCGCCGTCGTGGCCGAGGCACTGACTGTATCAGCATGATCCGTAAGGACAAAATTCTCAACCTGGTTGAAGGAAACTGTACCGCCGGCCGTGGTGAGCGACCCGGTCTCAGCCCCCGTCAGGTTGAGCGACACTCCGGCAGTGACCTGAGACGAGGCATCCAGCGTGTCACCGGACGTTTCCACGCCCTCGCCGCCATAAATGACATCGTTGCCGGGCGAAACGCCAAGCACGAACCTGTCATCCCCGTCGCCACCGTACAGGGTATCGGCACCGTCCCCGCCGTTGATCGTGTCATTGCCGGCGCCGCCCAGAATCGTGTCGCTGCCGCCGGCGCCGTCAATGTAGTTCGCGGCGCCGTCGCCCGTCAGGGAATCGCTGTAGAAGGATCCAGTGAGATTCTCGAATCCCGAAAGCGTGTCGCCTGCGGCCGCCCCGCCAGTGTTCGCGCTGCCATTGATCGTGACCTGTACGGCGGCAGTCGAGGTATAATAGGCCGCAGTATCCGTCCCGCTGCCACCGACCAGCGAATCCGCCCCCGCGCCGCCGTCGATCGTGTCATTGCCCGCGCCGCCGTCGATGGTATCGGCCCCGCCCCCCCCGATCAGCCAGTTGTCGCCAGTGCTGCCGGTGATGACATCCGCACCCGATCCACCGATGACGCCTTCAACCTCGAAGATGTTATCGACACCGTCGCCACCGGAGGCTCCACCAGTGCCGAGGTTGACGGTGACCGCGCCTGAAACCCCGGAATAGCTGACAAAGTCGAAGCCGGACCCACCATAGAGGGCGTCGTCACCCGGGCCCCCGTCGGCACCGCCAAACAGCGTGTCGTTACCGGCGCCACCATAGACGACGTCCGCACTGTCTTCGCCATAAAGGATATCGCCCGCATCGCCACCATAAATGGTGTCGCGCCCGTTTCCGCCATAGACCGTGTCACTGTCGACGCCGGAATAGATAGTGTCGGCCCCGCCGCCACCATAGATGATATCGGCACCGTCAGACCCGTAGGTCGTCGGCGTACCCGGCTGGATCAGGTCGCCACTGCCGGTACCAGTTACTGTCGCCATGTCTTCTGCCCCCGCGTTACGGTCGCCTGATAGTCACCCTTCGTGTCCGATCCGTGACCGAACCCGGAAAGCTTTGCGCCATTATGTTGGCGTCGCTACCAGTTCCCCGCAACGGCACATACTACAGGTTGAATCCCCGAAAAATGCTATTGCACAAACTGTTAACAAAGTCGCTATGAAATTTGCGTTCAAACCGCGGCTTCGCTCAATTTCGCACCATCGGCAATACGCCGACTCTGGCCATAGGCCGCACGCCCGGCTTCGGTCTTCAGCTCGGGGAATATCTCGAAGATCTCAAGTCTCTGGGCATTGCCGATGCCTTTCAGAGAGGTGTCCTCCGGATGGAATGTCTCGGTCCAGATGCCGTTCGACAGCACGACCTCGTGCCGGTCGCACATGAAATGGACATAGGTGGTGCCACTTGACTGCACCGTATGCACACCCTGCGCGGCAAGGTGCTTGGCCGCGACCAGGACTTCGCGATCAGTATAGCGCACGGTGGCGCGCGTGTTGGCGACCAGAACCCGGTGGTTCGGCGAGACCATCATGTCGCGTTCCGGCAAGCCCTTGCCAAGCGAACCCTGCTGGATGAAAACCGGCAACAGATGCGGTTCCGACTGGAAATCGTGCAGAAACATCTGCGTCTTGCCGACCCAGCGCACGGTCTGAATGCCGTTGTCCCGGGTGATGACGCGATCCCCGGCCGAGATCAGTTCGACCGGCAGCTCGCCGCGCTGGGTGGTGATCAGCGTGCCCGGAGTAAAACAGGGCGTGCAGCGGGGCGCCTTCGGTGGAACACCGGGGGCCGCGACTGAGGCGGCATCTGCAATCAGCATCGGTTTATCACTTTCTTGCGGGCGCCGATCAGGCCGACGCCATCGTTATCCTCTCATGGATACTAGGCTTCCCCATGGGGAGAAAAGTAAAAAAGATGTTTGTAAACAAGGACAACACCGGCAACTTTCAGCCGAAGCGTGTGGACGGTCCGGCAATGCCCGCCAAAGAAGACGCGGGCGCAATCCGCTTCGTGCCATTCAGGGGATCTACGGAGTTTGCAACGTATTTGAATGGAACGCGTTTCAATCTTTGCGTGTATTCATATTTTAGAATCTACTTTTGCGCAAACTCAGGCTACGCAACCCAGTGTTGTATTGAAACGAGAACCAGAAATTCGTAGTCGGCCTCCCCCGGTCGCGGCCAGAGTTTCTGCGCCGAATTGCAATCGGCGGATTGCTTCCCGACTGATGAGGATTTGAAACAGGCCGCCGCACGACTCGACGCACGGAACCGCCATTCCGAAGCCCGATGATTCTTTGAATGTGGTGCCCGAGGCGAGACTCGAACTCGCAAACCTTGCGGCGGAGGATTTTGAATCCCCTGCGTCTACCATTCCGCCACTCGGGCCACCGGGGGCCGGTTTAGAACCTGCAGCGAGCGGCGTCAATGCGGCTCGCGCAGTCCTAGAGATCGTCGGTCTGGAACGTGTCACACTGGGAAAGCTGGCCCGACTGCAGCCCGATCATGAACCAGCGCGACCGCTGTTCCGAGGTGCCATGCGTGAAGGTATGCGGCATCGGGCGCTGGCCGGCATTGCGCTGCAGCGTGTCGTCGCCGATCTGCTTTGCGGCGTTCACCGCCTCTTCCAGATCTCCGCGTTCGATGCTGCCCAAAGTCTGAGCCGCCTCGCGCGCCCAGATGCCGGAGAGGCAATCGGCCTGCAGTTCGATCCGCACCGAGATCGCGTTCGATTCCTCCTGGCTGACCTGCTGGCGGATCTCGTTCGCCTTCGACAGGATGCCCAGCTCGTCCTGGACATGGTGGCCGATCTCGTGCGCGACCACATAGGCCGCCGCGAAGTCGCCTGAAGCGCCAAGCCGCTGGTGCATCGTGGTGAAGAAGCCGGTGTCGAGATAGACCTTCTTGTCCATCGGGCAATAGAACGGCCCCGTCGCCTCGGACGCACCGCCGCAGGCCGAACGGGTGGCGTCCTTGAAGAGGACCAGCGTCGCCGGGGTGTAGGTCGCGTTCAGCTGCTCCTTGAAGACTTTTCTCCAGATGTCCTCGGTATCTGCAAGGACGACCGAGACGAACTGGCCCTCGGCCTTGTCCTGCTCGGTCAGCTCGACCTGAGTGCCCGGCGCGCTGCTGTCACCCCCTCCGGTGCCCAGAAGCTGGCTCGGATCCACCCCGAGAAACATCGCGATCAGAAAGACGACGATGGCCCCGGCGCCGCCGATGCCACCCACGCGCATGGCCCCGCCGCCGCCCGCGCTGCGACGGTCCTCGATGTTGGAGCTTTCCCTGCGGCCGCGCCACTGCATGTTGTCACCCTTCCCCTTCGTCGGCCGCCCGCGCCGGACAGACCAGAACTTACCTTGCAAAACAGCGCCTTGGCCGCGGACAATCCCGAATCCCCGGCCCGCGCCCGCCGTCCGTCCGCGAAATCCTATCCGCTGCCCTGCCCCCTCGCCAAGCGCGAAAGCACGAAAGCGGGAGCGTCCCCTTCCGCCCCTTTCCCTTCCGCAAGGCCGCGCCTATGGTCGCGGGCGCCTGACCCTGAGTTCCGAGAGCCGAGATGACCCTGACCCGCCCGACCCTGATCCTTCTTGCCACCCTGGGCTCGGCGGCCCTTCTCGGCGGGGCCTTCGCCTTCCAGTATGTCGGCGGCCTTGCGCCCTGTCAGCTTTGCCTCTGGCAGCGCTGGCCGCATGCGGCAGCCATCGTGATCGGGGTGGTGGCGCTGAAGACGGGCTGGCGCGGTCTGGCCTGGCTGGGCGTTATCGCGGCGCTGGTGACGGCGGGGATCGGCATCTTTCATGTCGGGGTCGAACAGAAATGGTGGGAGGGGCTCGCCTCCTGCACGGCCGGTTCCATTTCCGGCATCTCGACCGCCGACCTCCTGGACCCGACGAAGGACGTCGCCTCGGTGGTGCGCTGCGACGCGATCGCCTGGCAGATGCTGGGGATTTCGATGGCCGGCTGGAACGCGATCGCCTCTCTGCTGCTGGCCGGGATCTGGTTCAAGGCGGCAAGGGCGGCCTGACAGCGGGCCAAACTTCCTGCCTGCGAAACTTGGTCAGTCGCCGGCAGTGCCGAACAGCCGCTGGTGTTCCTGGATGGCGAAGCGGTCGGTCATTCCGGCAACGTAGTCGGCGACCGTGCGCGCGAGATGAGTTTCGTCCGTTGCCGCCGCCACATCCGCCTGCCATTCCGGCGGCAAGAGATCGGGTTGCCGCAGGAACAGCGGGAAAAGGTCGTCGATCATCTGCGTCACCTCGGCCCGGACCGCCATGACGCTCGGCGCACGGTACATGCGGTGGAAGAGGAAACTGCGCACCGCCTTGAGGTCCTGATAGAGCGGTTTCGAGAAGCGGATGATCGTGGTGCCCATGTGGCGGATGTCGTCGACCGACTGCGGCTGCGCGGCTGTCAGCCGGTTCTGCGCGACGGCGATCACGTCCTCGACCATGCGGCCGAAGACCCGGCGCAGCGCCTCGTGGCGGCGGCGCATCTTGTCAAGGTCGGGGTAGATCCGGTCCACCTCCTCGAAGGCGGGGCCGGTGACAGGCAATTCCATCAGGTCTTCCTCGGTGAAAAGGCCAGAGCGGAGCCCGTCATGCAGGTCATGGTGGGAATAGGCGACGTCGTCGGCAATGGCGGCAACCTGCGCCTCGGCGGAGGCATGGGTGTCAAGCTCCAGGTCCCATTGCGCATTCACTTCGGCAAGCGCATAGGGAAGCGGGCCGTCATGCTTTGCATCGGCATTGGGGCCGATCACCGGACCGTTGTGTTTCGCAATGCCTTCAAGGGTTTCCCAGGACAAGTTCAACCCGTCGAAATCGGCATAGTGGCGTTCCAGCTTGGTCACGATGCGCAAGGCCTGTGCATTGTGGTCGAAGCCGCCATAGGGCGCCATCAGCCGCTCCATCGCGTCTTCGCCGGTGTGGCCGAAGGGGGTGTGGCCAAGGTCATGCGCCAGCGCCACTGCTTCCGCCAGATCGGTGTTGAGGCCAAGGACGCCAGCGATGGTGCGGGCGACTTGCGCCACCTCGATCGTGTGGGTCAGGCGGGTGCGGTAATAGTCGCCCTCGTGTTCTACGAAAACCTGCGTCTTGTGCTTCAGCCGCCGGAAGGCCGAGGAATGGATGATCCGGTCGCGGTCGCGCTGGTAGGGCGAACGGAAGGAGGACAGCCGCTCGGGCCAGAGCCTGCCGCGGCTGGCATCGGGTTGGCAGGCAAAGGGGGCAAGCATCGGGCAGTCCTTGTTCGGCTCGGTCAGGCCCCATATATTCGCGGGGACCGCCGAAGGATACGGGAACAGCCATGGAACTGACGCTGCCGCCGAAAGTTACCGACCGGGCCTTTGCCCGGCTGGCCGAGATTGCCGAAGCGACCGGCGAGGTGAAACCCCTGCGGGTGGCGGTGGATGGCGGCGGCTGTTCGGGGTTCCAGTATTCGATCACGCTCGACGCCCCGGCGGCGGATGATCTGGTGCTGGAAAAGGACGGCCAGCGCGTGCTGGTCGATCAGGTCAGCCTGCCCTTCCTGTCCAATGCCGTGATCGACTTTACCGACGAGCTGATCGGCGCGCGTTTCGTGGTGCAGAACCCGAACGCCAAGACCAGCTGCGGCTGCGGAACGAGTTTTTCGCTCTGACCCCTCTGGCCGTGTTACCCTGCCGCGCTAGCTTTGCGTGCAAAGGGTGATGAGGGACAAGCATGCATGTGTTGATGCTGGGTTCGGCGCCGATGGCGGCAGCAGCGGCGGCTTGGCGGCGGAAGCCGTTCGATCTGGTGCTGGCGATCAACAACGCCTGGCGGATCAGGGCCGACTGGGACGTGGCGATCCACCCGCATGATTTCCCGCCAGAGCGGCAGGCAATACCGGGTCCGGGCCAGCGGATCGTGACCGAGGGCGAGTTCGTGCCGGCGCAGAATGTCTATGGCGGCTTCGTCTATGCCGGGGCGACCATGGCCTTCACGGCGGGATACTGGGCGCTGCATGCGCTGCGGCCAAGCGTGATCGCGGTCTATGGCTGCGACATGCATTATCCCGCAGCCGGGCCGACGCATTTCTACGGCACCGGGACGCCCGATCCCTTGCGGGCGGACATCACGCTGCGCTCGCTGGAGGCGAAGTCGGCACGGCTCATGGTGCTGGCGGCGATGCAGGGTTGCGCGGTGGTGAACCTGTCCTGCGGGCCGTCGCGGCTGATCTTTCCGCGCGTGTCACGGGCCGCCTTGGCTGCGGCCCGACCGGGGGTCTGGTGCCCGGACCTTGCGGCGGAAGCCTTGGCGCGGGAGGCGGAGCTGGACTATCTGGTGCCTTCGGGCCGCTATTGGGAAGACACCGGGCGGTTCGATCCGGCGGAGCTTGACCGGCTGGATCGGCTCTGGCTGCAGGCGGCGACGCTGCCCCTGCGGCAGACGGCTTGAGGCGCGGGGCCTCGCGGCCTAGGGTGGGGCAGCGGAGGGCCGGGCCATGAAGCTTGCGACGTTCAACATCAACGGAATCAAGGCGCGGATCGAGGCGCTGCCGGCCTGGCTGACTGCGGCCAGCCCCGACGTGGTCTGCCTGCAGGAGATCAAGTCGGTCGACGAGGGCTTCCCGCGCGAGGTTTTCGAGAGCATGGGCTACCGGGTCGAAACGCACGGCCAGAAGGGGTTCAACGGGGTGGCGATCCTGTCGAAGCTACCCCTGTCCGACCTGCGGCGCGGTTTGCCCGGCGATCCTGAGGACGAGCAGGCACGCTGGATCGAGGCGGTGGTCGATGCCGGGCGCCCGGTCAGGGTCTGCGGGCTTTACCTGCCAAACGGCAACCCGGCGCCGGGGCCGAAGTATGACTACAAGCTTTCGTGGATAGCGCGGATGGAGGCGCGGGTGCGGGAGTTGCTGGCGACCGAGGAACCCTTCGTCTGCCTCGGGGACTACAACGTGATCCCGCAAGGCGAGGATGCGGCCAAGCCGGAGGCCTGGGTCACCGATGCGCTGTTCCTGCCGGAAAGCCGCGCGGCCTTCCGGCGGCTGGCGAACCTGGGGCTGACGGATGCGGTCAGGGTGCGCGACCCTTCGCCCGGGGTCTACACGTTCTGGGACTATCAGGCCGGGGCCTGGGAACGGAACAACGGCATCCGGATCGACCATGTGATGTGCTCGCCGCAAGCGGCGGACCGGCTGGGGGCGGCGGGGATCGACAAGGCGGTGCGGGGAGGCGACAAGCCGTCGGATCATGTCCCGGTCTGGGTTGAGATCGCCGCCTGAGACTGCAGCGCCGCGCGCGGCCAACCTGACAGCGCGGGAAAGAACTGATGCGACCATTTGAAGTGCGATTGACCGGGCGGCTGAGAGGTCTTCGGGCTGGACTGACGCGAACCTTCTGTCGGATTGCGGAACCGGCCTAGCCCTGCGTCACGTCATGGTCGTACAGCCAGTCGAACCGACTGAGCATGGCCCCGGGTGAAAAGCGCCCGAGGAGGCGCAGGCCGGTGTGGCCGACCATCCGGGTCAGGCCCGACAGGTGGTAGGCGCGCGCATTGGCGTTGGCAGCAGCGACAGTGCGGGTGGTGCGCGGCTTGCGCGCCGCCTGATAGGCGGCAAGGGCGGCGGCCACCGTGTCGTGCCGGGCAAGCGCATCGGCCAGTACCCAGGCATCCTCAAGCCCCATGCTTGCCCCTTGCGCGAGGAACGGCAGCGTCGGATGGGCGGCATCGCCCAGAATCGCCACCCCGCCCTGCCCCATCGGGCGCGCCCAGGTTTCGGCGACCGAATGGCGGAAGAGGCCCCAGAGCCAGGGGTCCTCGACCTGGTCAAGCCAACCGCGGACGCGGGGCGAGAAGCCCTCGAAGGCCAGTCGCAGGTCGATGGTGTCGTCACGCAGGGTCCAGCTTTCCCCGGCCCAGCGGTCGCGTTCCTCGACGGCGACGATGTTGCGCAAGGTGCCGCCACGCAGCGGGTAGCTGACGAGGTGGCGACGCGGGCCCATATGGACCTCGGCCACAGGTGCGGCACCCGGCTCGCAGGGGATCACCGCGCGCCAGGCGACCTGCTGGGTGAAAAAGGGCGTCTCCGGCCCGTTCAGCGCGGCGCGGGTATGGGAGTGCAGGCCATCCGCCCCGATCAGAAGCGGGGCCTCGATCCGCTCGCCGCCCTCCAGCACGACCACCGGATGCGGGCCGGACAGATCGACGGTTTCGACCTTCGACAACAGCTGCAGGGTCACCCCGGCCTCGGTCGCGCCGGTCAGCAGCATCTCGATCAGGTCGGCGCGGTGCAGGAAGTGATAGCCCTGCCCGGGCCGCAGGCGCGCCAGATCAAGCCGGGTCACCCCCTCGTCGGTGGGGCCGTCGACTAGCTGCACCGCGTCGGCCCGCAGCGAGGCCGCATCCAGCTCGTACTGCAACCCCAGCCCGCGCAGCACGCAGGCCCCGTTCGGCGAGATCTGCAGACCCGCGCCGACCTCGCGGATCGCGTCAGCCTGTTCCAGCACGGTGACGGCGGCCCCGCGAAGGGCAAGGGCCCGTGCTGCAGCAAGGCCCGCAACACCAGCGCCGATGATGGTGACGGGCTGGCCGACCAGGCTCATTCCGGAAACTCCTGATATTGCGGCAGATCATCGGTGATCTGATGCCAGGGGGCTTTGCTGCCGACGAAGATATGCGCCTTGGGCCGGATCGTCGGAGTGTCGATCAGCGTGCCCATTGCGACATGCACCCATTTTCCGTCGCGCACGACCGAGAACAGGAGGGAGCCGCAACTGGCGCAGTGGGTGTTGTTCGTGAGGTCGTCACCATAAACCATCAGATTGTCGGCGCCATGGGTGAAGGCAAGCCTGTCGCGCGGGATGCCTGCGAAAGGCTTGAACGCAGATCGGCAGTCGGAGCAATGGCAGATCAGCGCGTAGTCGAAAGCGTCATCGACCTGATAGCCTACCCTGCGGCAGTAGCAGCCGCCGGTGAGCGTTCTGTCAGACGGGCTGGACACCTCCGGCCCCCTTCCCGGTTCAGTCGTCGCGATGCACTTTCTCGCGGCGTTCGTGCTTTTCCTGGGCTTCCAGCGTCATGGTCGCGATCGGGCGTGCGTCCAGCCGCTTGAGGCTGATCGGTTCGCCCGAGACTTCGCAATAGCCGAATTCGCCATTGTCGATCCGGCGCAGCGCGGCGTCGATCTTGGCGACAAGCTTGCGCTGACGGTCACGGGTGCGCAGTTCCAGCGCGCGGTCGGTCTCCTCGGAGGCGCGGTCGGCGATGTCGGGCACGTTGCGGGCGCTGTCCTGCAGGCTGTCGATGGTCTCGGCCGACTGGTCCAGAAGCTCCTGCTTCCAGGTCAGCAGCTTCCGGCGGAAATATTCCAGCTGGCGGTCGTTCATGAAGGGTTCGTCCTCGGCGGGACGGTAATCATCTGGCAGGAAAACTTCAGCCTTCATTGAAACTCTCTCCTTTACGCCGGATCGCTCCGACAGGTGGGCTTCTGTCATGGCGCTCTCCTGATGGCCGCGCATGTATCGCAAGCCCAGGGGATTGTCACTAGCGGTTGCGACATTTTCTGGGCATAGGTAGGGTTTGTGAAAGGCCAGGAAACAGAATGTTGAAACTGCGATGAAATTCTCTTCCACCGCAACCTATGTCGCGTCCGACGATCTGGCCCTTGCGGTGAATGCCGCAGTCACCTTGCAGCGCCCCTTGCTGGTCAAGGGCGAGCCTGGAACAGGGAAGACCGAACTCGCGCGGGAGGTGGCGCAATCGCTGGATTTGCCCCTGATCGAGTGGCATGTGAAGTCGACCACCAAGGCGCAGCAGGGGCTTTACGAATACGACGCGGTCAGCCGCTTGCGCGACAGCCAGCTTGGCGAGGCGCGGGTGCATGAGGTGCGGAACTACATCCGCAAGGGCAAGCTCTGGCAGGCCTTCGAGGCCGCTGGGCGGGTGGTCCTCCTGATCGACGAGATCGACAAGGCGGACATCGAGTTTCCGAACGATTTGTTGCAGGAACTCGACCGGATGGAGTTTCACGTCTACGAGACCGGCGAGACGGTGGCGGCGAAGCACCGGCCGGTGGTGATCATCACCTCGAACAACGAGAAGGAACTGCCCGACGCCTTCCTGCGGCGATGCTTTTTCCACTACATCCGCTTTCCCGACGCCGAGGCGCTGGCCGCCATCGTCCGGGTACACTTCCCCGGGATCAAAGAGGCGCTGCTCGCCGCGGCGCTGACGCAGTTCTACGAGCTGCGCGAGGTGCCGGGACTGAAGAAGAAGCCCTCGACAAGCGAGGTTCTGGACTGGTTGCGACTGCTTCTGGCCGAGGACCTGTCGCCGGAAGACCTGCGCAAGGATGCAAAGAACGCCCTGCCCCGGCTGCATGGCGCGCTACTGAAGAACGAGCAGGATGTGCAGTTGTTCGAACGGCTGTCCTTCATGGCACGGGCGCAGCGCTAGTCCCGGCAGCCTGGCGGCGGAGCTTCGCGGCTTCGTGGGCTTCATGCTTTTCGGACCGTTCCAGTCGGCACCTTTGGGCGCTCCGAATCAGCGCGCCCGGCAAACCCGGAGCGAAAATCGCGCGATCCGGATGTTGGATTTGTAATGTTCCGTGAGCGCCCCGGATAAATCCTGCGGCCAAAGCAACTTCAACCGCGAGGGATAGTGGTCGGAAACTTCGCGATTTTTCGCGAATTGACTTCTGGACCGCAGCAGTCGGACACTTGCAGAAACCCCGCTGCCGGGGTGTCGCCGGATTGGTCTCATCATGCGTCTGCCCCTGCTTGCTGCCAGCCTTCTTGCCCTTGCCGCCTGCGCGCCGCCCGCCCAGGTGTCGAAGAACGGTCCCTCGCCAGAGGTGGGCGTGGGATTTGGCGACGCCGCAACCTACCGCGCCATGCTGGCGCCGGCCAGCGGATCCTCGCTGGTCCGCGACTTCATGGACCTGACCTTCGCGATGGAAAGCGGGCGCAGCCTCGACACCTTCAGCCGCTTCGAAGGCCCGGTCACGGTGGCGATGACCGGCAAGGCGCCCCCTACCGCGGCGCGTGATCTGGGGGTGTTGATCGGGCGGCTGCGCAGCGAGGCGGGGATCGACATTTCCCCCGCGACCGGCGCGGCGACGATCACGGTGGAATTCGCCACCCGGGCCGATCTGCGCCGCATGGCCCCGACCGCCGCCTGCTTCGTGGTCCCGAACGTCAGTTCGCTG
This sequence comes from Rhodobacterales bacterium, assembly GCA_017303485.1. GTDB lineage: Bacteria > Pseudomonadota > Alphaproteobacteria > Rhodobacterales > Rhodobacteraceae > Tabrizicola. The sequence goes on along the minus strand of JAFLCY010000014.1, from coordinate 38,232 downwards.
GCCGAGTATCGCCGCAAGCGCGGATCGGAGGCGGTGGACTGGGCCTCGGTCACCCGGCGCGAACGGGCCGCGATCTTCATTCCCGCCGACACCAGCCCGCAAGAGGTGCGCGACTGCCTGCACGAGGAGCTGGCGCAGGCGCTCGGGCCGTTGAACGACCTGTACCGGCTGCCCGACTCGGTGTTCAACGACGACAACTTCCATTCGGTGCTGACCGCCTTCGACATGGACATCCTGCGGATGACCTATTCCCCCGCCCTGTCCAGCGGCATGAGCCGCAGCGAGGTGGCGGCGCGGCTGGGCAGTTCATATGCCTCGGCAACCGGCAATCCGCCCGACTGGACCCATGCGATCGAGACGGCGCTTGGCCGCAACGGCTCGCTTGCGGCACGCAAGGCGGCGGCGGAGCGCGCCCTGGCACTGGCCAAGGCGGCAGGCTGGCAGGATGGAAGGGCCGCGTTCAGCTATTTCGCGCTGGGTCGTCTGATGGCAGGAAGCGAGCCGCAGCGGGCGCTCGACGCCTTCCAGCGCGCGGGCGCGCTTTATGCGCGACTGCCAGGGGGCGAGTTGCAGCTGGCGCATGTCGACATGCAGCTTGCCGCGATGGCGCTGGCGGGCGGCCTGCCGGAACAGGCGGCGCGGCTTGCCGACCGGGCGATCCCGGTGGTCCGGCGCTATGAGAATGCGGCCCTCCTGGCCACGCTGATGCTGATCAAGGCCGAGGCGCTGGAGAGCCTGGGCAACCCCGCGGCGGCGGATGCGCTGCGCATGGACAGCGAACCCTGGGCACGCTATGGCTTCGGCCCTGACAGCGTGGTCAAGGCCCGGATGCGCGACATCGCGGCGGTGGCGGACCGGGCAGCACGGGGCTGAGGGGCGACAGCGCACAGGCGCGCGCGCCCCGGAAATGGGGCGCAATGTTCGTGATCGGCGGTCTTCTTCTGGGTGCAATCGGCGGCGGCCTCAGGGCCAGGGCGCGCGGCGGCAAGGCCGCGGACATGGCGCAATACGCCGCCGTCTACGCGATCATCTTCGGGCTGATCGGCCTGTTCATAACCGTCTATCTTGACCGCATGCTGCGCGGCTGAGCCATGTTCCTTCCCTTTTTCCAGACCTTGCGGGAAGAAGGGGTTCCGGTCTCTGTGCGCGAGTTCCTGAGTTTCCTTGAAGCGATGGGTGCCGGGATCGTGATCTACGATCCCGAAGGGTTCTACCATCTGGCCCGCCTGACTCTGGTGAAGGATGAACGCCACATCGACCGTTTCGACCGCGCCTTTGCCCGGGCCTTCGCGGGGCTGGAGGGCGTGACGGCAGAGCAGGTGCTGGAGGCGCTGGACCTGCCGCGCGACTGGCTGGAAAAGCTGGCCGAGCGGCACCTCAGCGCCGAGGAGCGCGCGGCGATTGAGGCTTTGGGTGGCTTCGACAAGCTGATGGAGACTTTGCGGCAACGGCTGGCCGAGCAGAAGGGCCGCCACCAGGGCGGATCGAAATGGATCGGCACCGCCGGAACCTCGCCCTTCGGTGCCTACGGCTACAACCCCGAAGGTGTCAGGATCGGGCAGGACGAAAGCCGCCACCAGCGCGCGGCCAAGGTCTGGGACCGGCGCGAGTTCCGCAATCTGGACGGCGATGCCGAGATCGGCACCCGGACAATGAAGCTGGCGCTGCGCCGGTTGCGTCGCTGGGCCCGCGAGGGCGCGGCGGAGGAGCTGGACCTGGACGGCACGATCCGCGCCACGGCATCGCAGGGCTGGCTTGACGTGCAGACCCGTCCGGAACGGCGCAATGCGGTGAAGGTCCTGCTTCTCCTCGACATCGGCGGCTCGATGGACCCCCATGTCCGGGTGATGGAGGAGCTGTTCATCGCCGCGAAGGCCGAGTTCCGTCATCTGGAAGTGTTCTATTTCCACAACTGCGTCTACGAGGGCCTCTGGCGCGACAACCGGCGGCGCTGGGATCATCAGACGCCGACCTGGGACGTGATCCGAACCTATGGCAGCGACTGGCGTCTGATCCTGGTGGGCGATGCGGCGATGTCGCCCTATGAGGTGACACATCCGGGCGGGGCCAACGAACACTGGAACCGCGAGGCGGGCGAAGTCTGGCTGCAACGTCTCCGCGCGCAATGGCCGCATCACGTCTGGATCAATCCGGTGGCCGAGCGGGTCTGGGATCACGCCCGCTCCACCACGCTGATCCGCGAGATTTTCGAGAACCGCATGGTGCCGATGACGCTGGACGGGTTGGCGCAGGGCATCCGGGACTTGCGGTGAGGGATGGCTTTGTGGCGCGGCGACGGATGACTATATCCTTGCCATGACCAAATTCCTCCCGCTGATCCTTCTGGTTCTCTATGCCTTCATGATGATGCGCTTTTCGGCCTGGCGCACGCGGAAGATGCTGGACCAGAATTCCCAACCCCTGACCGATCCGTCCATCACACGGCTGGCAGACCGGATGGCGGCAGCGATGGGGATTCCGAAGATCGCGGTCAACGTGTTCGAGGTCGATCCGGTCAACGGGCTGGCGGCACCGGATGGCCGGATTTTCCTCACGCGCGGGTTCCTCAACCGCAAGGCGCGCGGCGAGGTGACGGCGGAAGAGCTGGCAACGGTCATCGCGCATGAGATGGGGCATGTCGCGCAGGGGCACATGCGGCGGCGGATGATCGACTTCACCGGGCAGAATGCGGTCTTCGTGATGCTATCGGCACTGCTGAACCGGATTCTGCCCTTTGTCGGCATCTGGATCGCCAACCTGATCTCGACAGCGCTGATGGCGCGGCTGTCGCGGCGCGACGAGTTCGAGGCGGATGCCTGGGCGACGGCGCTGCTGATCAGGTCGGGGATCGGGACCGGGCCGCAGAAATCGCTGTTCCGCAAGCTGGAGGCGCTGACACAGAACCGGGCGGAGGGCATTCCGGCCTGGCTCCTGAGCCACCCGAAAGTCGAGGAACGCATCGCCGCGATCGAGGCGAACGAGGCGCGCTGGGGGGCGGTGCAAAATTCTTGAGCAAGAATCTTGATCTGCGGCCCTCAGCGCGCGGCGCTTTCGGCCTTCTTCTCCCAGCGGCCGGTTTCTTCCGACCAGTATTGCGCGGCGTGACCGGCGCCGGTCATCGCCTTCCACTGCGCGCGGGCGGCCTGCAGCCGGTCGGGATCGTTGCCGTCGAACAGGACCCAGACCCGCTCCATTGCGGCAATCTCGGCATCGGAGGCCCCGGCACCATCGACCAGCGCCAGCACCCTGGCCCCATTCGCGGGTTCGGCAAGGCCCAACAGCACCGGCTGGTCCGGGTCGTGCGGTCCGCCCGCCAGCCCATGCGGCAGGAAACCGTCGTCACCGCCTTTCAGCCAAAGCGCCGCGTCAAGCTGATCGAGGGCATCCGGATCAGTGCCGCGCACCATGACGCGCCAGCCCTGCGCCAGCGCGCGGGGCGCGTTGACGGCCAGCGTGTCGGCCGGGGCCGACTGCATCAGGTGGAAGAACATCACCGTGCCCATGGCCGTGACCTTTCCAGAGCGCTCGTCGTGCGTCTTCGACTTCTCCTTGCCGCGCGCCGACCCGCGAGGAGCGACGCGAAGCGAGCGAGGAGCCTCACTTTTCGAACCGGTCGCGGATCAGCCGATCCAGCGCCATGACGCCCCAACCGGTCGCGCCCTTCGGCGCCAGCGTGGTGTCGGCCTTCAGAAGCGCGGTTCCCGCGATATCCAGGTGGCACCAGGGCATGCCCGGCTTGACGAAGCGTTGCAGGAACTGCGCGGCGGTGATCGAGCCGCCGTCGCGACCGCCCACATTCATCATGTCGGCGATGCGGGATTTCAGCTTGGCGTCATAGGCATCGCCCATCGGCATCCGCCAGGCGCCCTCGCCTTCCGCCTTTGCCGCCGCAAGGAAGGCGTTGCAAAGATCGTCGTCATTGGAAAAGACGCCGGTATTCTCGTGCCCAAGGGCGACGATGATCGCGCCGGTCAGGGTGGCAAGGTCGATCATGCCGGTGGGCTTGAAACGCTCCTGCGCGTACCACAGCACATCGGCCAGGACGAGGCGCCCCTCGGCATCGGTGTTGATCACCTCGATCGTGTCACCCTTCATCGACTTGACCACGTCGCCCGGACGTTGCGCGCGGCCGTCGGGCATGTTCTCGACAATGCCCACAAGGCCCACGACATTGGCCCTGGCCTTGCGGAGCGCGAGCGTGCGCATCACTCCCGCGACGACGCCCGCGCCGCCCATGTCCATCGTCATCTCTTCCATGCCCCCGGCGGGCTTGATCGAGATGCCGCCGGTGTCGAAGACGACACCCTTGCCGATCAGAGCGAAGGGCGCCTCGCCCTTCTTGCCGCCGTGCCATTGCATGACGACCACCTTCGAGGGGCTCTCCGACCCCTGCCCGACCCCCAGGAGCGCCCGCATCCCGAGCTTGGACAGGTCTTCCTCCTCCAGGATCTCGACGTCGAGGCCCAACTCCTGCATCGCCGCAAGCCGGGCGGCGAAATCATGCGTCGTCAACACGTTGGCCGGTTCGTTCACCAGATCGCGGGTGAAGAACACCCCCTCGGCCACGGCGGCCATCGGCGCGGCGGCGCGGGCGACGGCCTCGGGGTTGGTGGCCATCAGGGTGACCGGGCCGGGCGCGGCCTTCTCGCCGGTCTTGTGGCTGTCGAACTCATAGGCCCGCATGGCAAGGCCGAAGGCAATGTCGGCGGCGCGGGCATGCCCCTCGGCCAGCACCAGCGAGCCCCCGGCACCGTGGCTGCGCCCGACGGCGGCCCCGGCCTTGCGCGCCTGGGCCTGGTCGGCCTTTTTCGGCAGGCGGACAAGCTGGACCGCATCGGCAGCGATGCCCGGCGGGAAGGCAAGCTCCATCGCCTCGCCCGGCTTCAGCTTGCCAAAGGCGTCCGACCCCAGCGCCCGCGACAGCGCGCCCTTCGCCAGCCGGTCCAGCCGCCGGAAGCCCGGGCTCTGCGATTGGTCCGCGTCGGCCAGCACCGCGATGCGGCCCTTCTGGTCGGCAAGGCTGTCAAGCGCGGTGGCCTGGAACTGGATCGGCAGGGGATTCGGCATCATGCTCTCGCTGTCAAGGTGAGGGTGCCGCGACTTCGGCGGCTTGGCCCGGGAGGCTACAACCGGGTCCGCCGATTGGCCAGATACCAGTTTTCGCCGCCGGTGAATTCCTTTAGGGTCGGCGCAACATGTTGTAGGGGCCGGGTCGAACGTGTCTAGATTCGACAGATATCTCTTGTCGCAACTCTTGGCGCTGTTTGGCTTTTTCGCGCTGGTGCTGGTGGCAGTCTACTGGGTGAACCGGGCCGTGGGCCTGTTCGACCAGCTGATCGGCGACGGCCAGTCGGCGCTGGTGTTCCTGGAGTTTTCCATCCTGACCCTGCCGAATGCGATCCGGCTGGTGCTGCCGGTCGCGGCCTTTGCGGCGACGGTCTATGTGACCAACCGGCTGATGCAGGAATCCGAACTGGTGGTGATGCAGGCCACCGGCTTCTCGGCCTTCCGGCTGGCGCGGCCGGTCTTGTATTTCGGGCTGGTCGTGATGGTGATGCATGGGATCCTGTCCAATGTGCTGGTGCCGGCCAGCCAGCGCATCCTGGCCGAAAGATCGGCGGAGATATCCGAAAACGTGACGGCGCGCTTCCTGAATGCCGGGCAGTTCATGCATCCCTCGAAGGGGATCACCCTCTATATCCGCGAGATCACCCCGACGGGCGAGCTTCTGGACCTGTTCCTGTCGGATGAGCGGGCGCAAAGCAGCCGGGCGATCCATTCGGCGCGCAAGGCATTTCTGGTGCGGGGCGACGTCGCGCCGAAGCTGGTGATGGTCGACGGTTCGACCCAGACCCTGAACCGATCGGACGGGCGGATGGCGTTGACGCGGTTTTCCGACTTCACCCTGGACCTCGCCGGGTTGATCGAGGCCGGTGAGACCCGGCAGATCGCGCTGAACGCGCTGCCGACTCGCGCGACGGGGGCGACCGAGGCGCAGTTCCTGGAAGAGGGACATACCCGCCTCGCCGGGCCCCTGATGTCGGTCGCGGCCCCGCTTCTGGGATTTTCGGCGCTCATGCTCGGCAGTTTCTCGCGCTTCGGTCTCTGGCGGCAGATGGCGCTGGCGGTGGGCCTGCTGATCGGGATGCAGATGGCCTGGACCTGGGGCGGCAGCACGGCGCTGGTGTCGGTTTCGGCCTGGCCTGCGGTCTATCTCGGGCCGGTGCTGGGGGCGCTGACTGCGCTGGCACTGCTGTGGCAGGCACAACGGCCGAAGCGGCGGCGGAGTGTTCCGGCATGACACTGAGCCTTTACTTCGCGCGGCGCTTCCTGGGCAGCGTGGGCCGGGTGTTCCTGGCCTTCTTTGGCATCCTGATGCTGATCGACATGATCGAGCAACTGCGGCGGTTTTCCGGTGCCAGCGTGGGCCTGGCCAAGGCGGCGCATCTGTCGCTCCTCAGCGTGCCCGAGACGATGTACCGCATCCTGCCCCTCATCATCGTGATGGGCGCGATCGCCAACTTCCTCGGTCTGGCGCGGTCGTCCGAGCTGGTGGTGGTCCGGGCAGCCGGGCGATCCGGGCTCCGCTTTTTGGTGACGCCACTTCTGGTGACGGTGGCGCTTGGGTTGCTGGCGGTGGCCCTGTTCAACCCGCTGGTGGCCGCGACTTCCAAGCGCTACGACGACATGCGGTCGGAACTCAGCCAGGGCGGGCGGTCGGTGCTGTCGGTTGCCGATACCGGTCTCTGGCTGCGCCAGGGGTCGACCGAGGGGCAGACAGTGATCCAGGCAGCACGGTCGAATCTGGACGGGACAAGCCTGTTCGGGGTCACCTTCCTTGGCTTCGATAGCCGGGGCCAGCCGACGCGCAGGGTGGAAGCGGAAAGCGCAAGGCTGGTGAAAGGCGCCTGGGAACTGACCGGGACAAAGGCCTGGGACCTGACCGTCCCGAACCCGGAACTGGCGGCGGTAGAGGCCAGGGGCCCGATCACCCTGCCCTCGGACCTGACGCCCGAGCGCATCCGGGACAGTTTCGGCACGCCCTCGGCCATCGCCTTCTGGGACCTGCCGGGCTATATCGACGATCTGGAGCGCGCGGGATTCTCTGCGCGGGCCTACAAGCTGTGGTATCAGATGGAACTTGCCCTGCCGATGCTGATGGCCGCAATGGTGCTGGTCGCTGCGGGCTTCACCATGCGGCATGTGCGGTTCGGCGGCACCGGCAAGATGGTGCTTTACGCCCTCTTGGCAGGCTTCGGCTTCTTCTTCCTGCGCAACTTCGCGCAGGCGCTGGGGGACAGCGGGCAGATTCCGGTGGCGCTGGCCGCCTGGAGCCCGCCGCTCGCCGCGGTGATGCTGTCGCTGGGTCTGCTTCTGCACCTGGAGGATGGCTGACATGGTCCGCCTCCTTGCCCGCTCCCTCACCCGCTTCCTCGCCCTTGTCGCGGCCCTCCTGTTCCTCAACCTGCCAACGGCGGCACAGGACCGGGCGACGCTGGTCTCGGACAGCCTTGAGATCACCGGAGACACCCGGCTGATCGCCGATGGCAATGTCGAGGTCTTCTTCAAGGGCCGCCGTCTGAAGGCCAGCCGCATCGTCTTTGACCAGGCGGCCAACCGGCTGGAGATAACCGGCCCCATCGTCCTGACCGAGGAAAGCGGCGATACGCTGATTCTCGCCAGCCAGGCCGATCTGGCGGCGGACATGTCCGAAGGCATCCTGACCAGCGCACGGCTGGTGCTGAACCAGCAATTGCAGCTGGCGGCCGACAAGATGCTGCGGGTTTCGGGACGATTCACGGCCTTGCAGACAGTGACGGCTTCGTCCTGCAAGGTCTGCGAGGGCAGCGCGACGCCGCTGTGGGAAATCCGCGCCCGCCGCGTCGTCCATGACGAGGCCGAACGCCAGATCTACTTTGACCGGGCACAGTTCCGGCTGGCCGGGGTGCCGGTCCTCTACATCCCGCGGCTCAGGATGCCGGACCCGACGCTGAAACGTGCGACGGGCTTTCTGATGCCGACGATCCGCACCACCTCGGATCTCGGGACCGGGATCAAGCTGCCCTACTTCATCACCCTCGGCCAATCCGCCGACCTGACGCTGACGCCCTATCTGACGACCAAGAATTCGAAGACGGTGGAACTGCGCTATCGCCACGCCTTCGCGACCGGGGATATCGAGCTGTCCGGTTCGGTCAGCCGTGACGATCTGATCGCCGGCAAGACGCGCGGTTATCTTCGTCTGCAGGGAGAGTTCTCGCTGCCGGAACGCTTCAAGCTCAGCTTCGATGGCCGCACTGTCACCGACCCGGCCTATATGCTGGACTATGGCATCGGCAACGAGGACCGGCTGGACAGCCGGATCGAGATCACGCGGACCCGGCGGAACGAACATATCTCGGCCCGGGTGATCGGCTTCCAGACCTTGCGCGACGACGAGAGGGACAGTTCGATCCCCTCGGTCGTGGCCGACCTCACCTTCCACCGACGCTTCTCGCTTGGGGCTCTGGGCGGCGAGGGCGGCCTGAGGCTGCAGACGCACAACCAGTACCGGACCTCGACCAGTCCGATCGACGGCACCGACAGCGATGACATCCCCGATGGTCGCGACATCGGCCGCATCTCGGCGCGAATCGACTGGCGGAAGAGCTTCATCCTGCCCCTGGGCATCGAAGGCACGGTCCTGGGCGAGATGACCGCGGATGCCTATTCGATCAGCGACGATGCGGTCTTTGCCGGCAGCACCACACGCACCCACGGCAGCGCCGGGATCGAATTGCGCTGGCCCTGGGTCAAGGCCGAGGCCGGCGGCGGCAGTCAGGTGATCGAGCCCGTGGTGCAGCTTCTCTTCTCGTCCTCGGATGCCGAAAGCCTGCCGAACGAGGATTCCACACTGGTCGAGTTCGACGAGGGCAACCTCTTCGCACTGGACCGCTTCCCGGGTTCGGACGCGGTGGAACGGGGGCCGCGCGCGAATGTGGGGATCAGCTGGACACGGTTCGACCCGCAGGGCTGGTCGATAGGCGTGACGCTGGGCCGGGTCTTCCGCGAGGCGGACCTTGGTCAGTTCGGCCCCGGATCGGGGCTGGCCGGGGCGCGGTCGGACTGGCTGGCGGCGGCGAACTTCACGCTCGCGGACGGGTTGGCCATCACCGGCAGGCTGGTGATGGACGATGACATGAGCCTGACCAAGGGCGAGGCCCGCGTCACCCTGAACGGACCGAAGACGGCGCTGGCGACCTCGATGATCTGGGCGGTGGCCGATCCCCTGGAGAACCGGCCGGACCCGACGCGGGAACTGTCGGTGGATGCCCGCCGAAAACTGAATCCGAACTGGACCGCCACCTTCTCGGGCCGCTACGATTTCGCGGCGGATCAGGGCACGGTCGCCGGTCTGGGTCTGGAGTTCCTGAACGAATGCGTGCGGTTTGATGTTTCCCTCTCGCGTCGCTTCACGACCTCGACTAATGTGAACCCGACGACGGATTTCGGTCTGTCGCTGGATTTGATCGGGTTCGGCGGTGGGGTGACGGGCGGTCCCGCACAGACCTGCCGGAAGTAGCAAGCGGCGACGGAAGCGGCGGGCCCAAGACCCGCGAATGAGGAAGAGCGGCGGAAACGATGGGATTTTCGGTTCTGAAACGGCAGGCGGCGGCGGTTCTGGTCAGCTTGACGCTGACAGCCCCCGTGCTGGCGCAAGACCTGTTTGCGCCGCGACTTTACGTCAATGACCGGGCGATCACCGGGTACGAGCTGGACCAGCGCGCGCTGTTCCTGAAGGTGCTGCGCGCACCCGGCAACCCCGAGGAAGAGGCGCTGAAAGCGCTGATCGAGGATCGCCTGCGCCAGACCGAGGCCAAGCGCCTGGGCCTGAAAGTGACGGACAAGGAACTCACCGCTGGAATGACCGAATTCGCCAGCCGGGCGAACCTGACACCCGAGCAATTCACCGAAGAGCTTGGCAAGGCCGGGATCGCACCCGAAACTTTCCGCGATTTCGTGATGGCGGGGATCCTCTGGCGGCAGGCTGTGCGGGCGCGCTACCTGGGCCAGGTGCCGATCAGCGAGGCCGATATCGACAAGGCGCTGGAAGCGGCAACCCGCCCGAAGGCGCTGCAGGTTCTGGTCAGCGAACTGGTGATCGCCGCGCCCGAAGGCCAGGAAGACGCTGCGCTGGCGCAGGCGCAGAATCTGTCCGACACGATCTCGGGCGAAGGCGCCTTTGCGGCGGCGGCGCGGAAGTATTCCGCCGCGCCGACGGCGGGCGCCGGGGGACGGCTGGACTGGATCCCGCTCTCGAACCTGCCCGCGGCGATCGGCCAGAAGGTACTGGCGCTTGAGCCTGGCGAAGTGTCCGATCCGGTCGCGGTGCCGGGTGCGGTGGTGCTTTTCATGCTGCGCGACGTGGCCGAGGACAAGGCGGCCGAACCGGTGTCGGTGTCGGTCGACTGGGTCGAGTTCCTGGTGCCGGACGACGCGGCGGAGATCGCCCGCCTGCGTGCGGTGGCCGACAATTGCGCAATGCTGATGGGCGAAGCGAAGGATCTTCCCGAGGACCGGATGACCCATACCAAGGCGGCGATGGGCGACATTCCGGGCGATGTGGCGCTGGAACTGGCGAAACTGGACCTGAACGAGATCTCGGTCGCCCTGACCAGAGGCGGCTACCGGCGGATGCTGATGCTCTGCGGGCGTGAACCTGTGCTGGAGCCGATGCCGACGCGCGCCCAGGTGCGCGAGCAGGTGGTCAACCAGAAGCTGGAAGGCATGGCCGAAGGCTACATGGAAGAGCTGCGCTCGGCAGCGATCATCCGCGAGCCGTGAGCCGCACTGTCCTTCTGACCTGCGGCGACCCGGCCGGGATCGGCCCCGAGATTGCGGTCAAGGCCTGGGCCGCAGGCGAACGCTTCGTCTGGATCGGTGACCCCCGGCATCTGCCCCCAGGCACGCCCTGGCGCGAAGTGGCCGAGGGCGAGACCCCTGGCGACGGGGCAATGGCCGTGCTGCGGCACGACTTTGCCGCCCCTGCCCCGCCCGGACAGCCCGTCGCGGCGAATGCGGCGGGGGTGGTCTCTGTCATCGAACGCGCAGTGCGGCTGGTCATGGCGGGCACGGCGAATGCAGTCTGCACGGCGCCGATCAACAAGAAGGCGCTGAAGGACGGCGCAGGCTTCGCCTTTCCCGGCCATACCGAGTTTCTGGCGCATCTGGCCGGAGTGGACCGGGTGGTGATGATGCTCGCCTGCCCCGGCCTGAGGGTGGTGCCGACGACGATCCATATCCCGCTCTCAGACGTGCCTGCCACGCTGACCGAAGCGCTGCTTGAAGAAACAATCCGCATCACCCATGCCAGTCTGATCCGCGACTTCGGGATCGTCCGTCCGCGCCTTGCGGTGGCGGGACTGAACCCCCACGCGGGCGAAGGCGGTGCGATGGGCTGGGAAGATGAGCGGATGATCCGTCCGCTGGTCGCGCGGCTTGGGGAAGAGGGGATGGCGATCATCGGGCCCTCGCCTGCCGACACGATGTTCCATGCGGCCGCGCGCGCGCGTTATGACGTGGCGATCTGCGCCTATCACGACCAGGCGCTGATCCCGATCAAGACCATCGACTTCGCCGGAGGCGTGAATGTCACCCTGGGCCTGCCCTTCGTGCGCACTTCGCCCGACCATGGCACGGCCTATGACATCGCCGGGCAAGGGCGGGCCGATCCGTCGAGCCTGATCGCGGCGCTGCGGATGGCGCGCGAGATGGCAGCGGCGCGCTTGAGGTAACCGGCGGACCGGGGCGCTGCCCCGGACCCCGGAGTATTTGGAAAAAGAGCAAGCACGAAGGGCTTTTCCTTGGGAACGATCGACGGTCTGCCGCCCCTGCGCGAGGTGATCCGGGCGCATGATCTGGTGGCGAGAAAGCAGCTGGGACAGAATTTCCTGCTGGATCTGAACCTGACCGCCAAGATCGCGCGGGCGGCGGGGGATCTGTCAGCCTCCGACGTGCTGGAAGTGGGACCCGGGCCGGGCGGTCTGACGCGGGGACTGTTGGCCGAAGGCGCGCGCCGGGTGGTGGCGGTTGAAAAGGACGCCCGTGCCCTGCCCGCCCTCGCCGAGATCGCGGCGTCCTGTCCAGGACGGCTGGAGGTGCTGCACGGCGATGCGCTGGAGCTGGACCTTGCCGCGCATCTGACCCCACCGGTCAAGATCGTAGCGAACCTGCCCTACAATATCGGCACCGAGCTTCTCATCCGCTGGCTGACCCCGCGCGACTGGCCGCCCATGTGGTCCAGCCTGACGCTGATGTTCCAGAAGGAAGTCGCCGAACGGATCGTCGCGAAACCGAAGGGCGAGCATTACGGACGGCTGGCGCTTCTCGCGCAGTATCGCTGCGAGGCGCGGATCGTGATGACCCTGCCGCCCGAGGCCTTTACCCCCGCGCCCAAGGTGCATTCGGCGGTGGTGCAACTGACCGCCTTGCCCGAACCGCGGTATCCTTGCGATTTCGGCCTGTTGCAGCGGATCACCGCCATGGCCTTCAACCAGCGCCGCAAAATGCTGCGCGCCAGCCTGAAAGCACTGCACCCGGATGTCGAGACCGTGCTTGCCTCCGTCGGCATCCCACCCACCGCGCGGGCCGAGGAGATCGGGCTTGAGCAGTTCTGTGCCCTGGCGCGGGTGGTCGCGGCCAAGGGCTGACGCTTATCCCCGGGCGACCGCCAGCGCCTGTCGGTAGGTATCGAGATATTCCGCCGTATAGGCCTTGTAATCGAAATCGAGCTGGGAATGGGCTTCCTGCACCATCGACCACATCGCCTCGCGCAGGGCGGCGGCGGCCTTCATCGCAAGGTAGCGCCGCCAGAGCGCGGCATCGGGTGGGGCACCGAAATAGGCTTCCAGCATCCAGCCCTCCTGCGCGCGGTCAAGGCCGCTGTTCGCGGCCAGACCGCCCAGGTCGAAAAGCGGCGAGCCCCAGCCGGCGTAGTCCCAGTCGATCAGCCACATGCGCTGGCCGTCGTGCAGGAAGTTGCTGGGCAGAAGATCGTTGTGGCCGAAGACCATCTCGATCCGCCCGACAGCCTGTTCCAGCGCGACCGCCTCGTCCATCAGGTCCGGCAGCACCGCGCGGTGGCGGGATTTGCCCTCCTCCAGCGTGGCGGCATAGTCGCGCACCACCTGGAAGACCCAGAAGGTCAGGGCGGGACCGCGCAGGTGGCGCGGAATGTCGCGATGGGCGTGCATGACCAGGGCAAGCGCCTGTTCCAGCGCATCCTGGCTGCGCAGGTCGGCCGCCGCCATCGTACGGCCATCAACGAAGTCGATCACCAGGGCCCCTGGCTCATGATGGATCACACCGGGAGAAATACCGGCGGCATGGGCGGCCCGGCTTGCCGCAAGCTCGTTGAAACGCATGATCTGGTGAACCGGGATATCGTCGCCGATCCGCACCACCGCGCGGCGCTTGGCATCGGTCACCAGGACATTGAGGTTGGTGATCCCGCCACCCAGCGGAACGGCTGTCGCCCCGGCCTGCCAGATCGGCAATGCCAGCGCCCGTGCAACGGGATCCAGACGATCGATCATGTCGGCTCCCCCCGCCATGCGACAATTGCCTCCGCCGGCGCAACAATGCGGCCATGTCACTGGTCTGTCAAAGGCGATTTCCGACCTCGGCGAGGTCAGGCCCGGACGGATTTTCCCAGGCATTGCCAGAGCGCCCGACCCAGCATTTCCATCCGGATCGGCTTGGCCACCACGGCGGTAAAGCCGTGGCCGAGGTATTCGTTGACCTGATGGGTCATGACGTTGGCCGTCACCGCCACCGCCGGCGGCGCCGGAAGGCCAAGCTTGGCAGCCAGTTCACCCAGCGCAATCAGGGTCTGCAACCCGTCCATCCCGGGCATCGCGATGTCGAGGAGGACCGCGTCGAACCGATCGGACCGGAACCGGGCCAGCGCCGCCTCGCCGTCCGCCACGATCACCGTCTCGACGCCAAGCGCCTGCAACATGCTTTGCAGGATGATCCGGTTGGTGGCGTTGTCTTCGGCGGCGAGGACCTTCATCGGCGGCAGAACGGGGGCGGCGGCATCGCCCTCGGTCGCGCTTCGTCCGGCCATGACTGGAACCATCAGTTCGGCCCGCGCGGTGACGCCCTGCCCCTTGACCGAGGTCAGCGTGACATCGCCTTGCATCAGCCGCGCCAGCCGCCGCACGATCGGCAGGCCGAGGCCAGTGCCGACATGGCTGCGGCGCGATCCCCCCATGCCTTGCGTGAATTCATCGAAGGCGCGGGCGATCTCTGACTCGGACATGCCGATGCCGGTGTCCTGCACGGTGATGACGATCCGGTCGGCGGCGGAACAGTCGATCTCGACCGTCACGCTGCCCTGGTCGGTGAATTTCAGCGCATTGCCCAGAAGGTTGTGCAGAATCTGGATCAGGCGCATCTCGTCGCCCAGCCGGATTTCTCCGGCAGTGTCGCAGGCGCAGCGGGCGACAAGGCGCACCTTCTTGTCCATTGCCGTGACCTGGTGCAGCGAGGTGACGCGGGTCAGGATTTCGCCAAGGTGGATCGGCCGGGGATCCAGGACCATGCGTCCCGCCTCGATCTTGGCCAGGTCGAGAATGTCGTTGATCACGCCCAGAAGATGCTCGCCGGAATCGCGGATGACGCGGACCATGGACTGTTCGGCGGGGTCGGTCAGCCGGCTGGCAAGGACCGTGGCCATGCCGAGGACGCCGTTCAGGGGGGTGCGGATCTCGTGGCTCATCGCGGCCAGGAAGTCGGACTTCGCCCGGTTCGCGGTTTCGGCGGCGGTCATCGCCAGCCGCAGGCGAGCCTCGTTCTGCACCTCGTCCGTGATGTCGGTGAAGGTGACGACCACCGCCAGGTCCGTACCGGCGGCAGAGAGTCGGGCGGAGGTGACGGCAACCGCCCGGCGTTCGCCGTCGGGCCAGAAGATGTCGTGCCGCATCGCGTGCATCCCGGGCTCGCCCGCCAGGGCGCGGGCCACCGGCAGGTCCGCGGCGGCAACCCTGTTGCCGGACAGGTCCGACACCTCGGCCGACCCCAGAAGCGCGAGGAGACAATCCCCCGCTGTCACGCGGCGACCGAGAACGCGTTCGGCGGCGGCGTTGGCAAAGACCACGGCGCCGCGTTCGTCCACCACGACGATGCCCGAGACCGAGGCTTCCATCACCCGTGCCAGCGTGTCGCGTTCGCGGGCAAGGGCGAATTCCAGCGCCTTCGCGGCAGAGATGTCGAGATTGATGCCGCTGGTCTTCACCGGCCGGCCAGCCTCGTCCCATTCCGCAACCTGCGCGCGGGTCAGGACCCAGACCCAATGGCCGTCGCGGTGACGCAGGCGTACTTCATGTTCGACCTGCCATTGACCGGCCTCGAACGAGTCGCGTTCGTGAGCAATCAGACTGCCCAGGTCATCCGGATGCAGAAGGTCGTACCAGCGCTGCAGCGGCATCGGGTTCAGTTCCACCGCGCGGTAGCCGAGAATCTCGGCCCAGCGGTCGCTGACGATGGTGACGCCTGTCTTCATGTCATGTTCCCAGGTTCCGACCTGGGTGCCGTCGATCACCTGGCCGAGCCGTTCCTCCGCCTCGGATTGCACGGTGACGTCCAGCGTGATGCCCGAGACGCGGCGCGGGCTGCCATCGGCCCAGCGAAGTGCCACATGGCCTCGGGTCAAAAGCCAGACCCATTTTCCCGACTGGTGGCGCATCCGGCAGCGCAGACTGAATTCCTCGCCGCCGCGCAGGAAAAGATCGACCTGCGCCTCGGCTACAGCCATCCGGTCCTCGGGATGGACAAGGTCGATCAATCCGTCCAGAGCGGGGGACGAGCCGAAGCCAAGCATGGTTTCCCAGCAATCGTTGATCGTCGAGAACCCTTCCTCGGCATCCCAGTCCCACACTGCGATGCCGCCGCCGTCCACCACCTGCAACAAACGCTTGTCCGCGAGACGGCGGGCGGTGACATCCTCGTAAAGCCCCACGGTCTCGCGCGAGGGGGTGGCCCGTTCACGCACCCAGATCAGACGGCCATCGGACAGCGCGTCCTCGTTGTCCCAGACTTCGGTCAGGGGCCGGTCAAGCCGGCGCTGGAGGTTCTGCCGGTCGCGCGCCCCATCGACCCCGAACACGCCCTCGGCGATGGCTGCGCGCAACAGGTCGTCGTAATATGCGCCTTCCCGGATCAGCCCGGCAATCTGGGCGAAGACCTTTACATAGGGCGTATTCCACAGGACCAGCCGGTCCTCGGCGTCAAAGACGGCAAAGCCGTCGTCCAGCGCCTCGATCGCGTCAAGGAAGCGGACCTTGGTTGCCGCCAGCAGGTCGCTCTCCTGCTTCAGCGCCGCTTCCTTGGCGCGGATGTCGGCCACATTCTCGATCAGCGACCAGACAAGCCGCCGGCCATTGGGGTCGATGCTCATGAAGCACCGAACGACGGCCGGGAAGGCGGCGCCATCGCCGTTGCGGAAGCGGGCTTCGACCGGGCCGTAGCTTTGCGCCTGATTCAGTGCCGAAATCGCACCCTCGATCAGCCAGGTACTCTCACTGGGCAGGAGCCCCTCGATCTTGAGCGCCGTGCCAACCTGCGGGTCAAGGCCGAACAGGTCTTTGAAGGCCCGGTTCGCATCGACGATCTCGCCGGAATCAAAGTCGTTCAACAGGATCGGATGCGGGCACATCTCGAAGAACGCAGTGAACAGCCCCTCGCGGAACGAGGACATCTCGCTGGAACGGTCCGAGGCGGCGATGTCGCGGATCACCGCGATCCGGTTGGCATCGCCCTCGGCCTCCTTGCGAGGAAGCCGGGCGACCGAGACTTCGTAGCGGTGCGGCGCGACCAGGGACGAAACCCCCACCCTGCGGGTCAGGGCCGCATGTTCGGTAAGGGGCGTGGCAAGCAATTCACCCAGCGCGACCGCCAGCGGCTCCGGCAGGACCTCGCGCACGGGCCGTCCGATCCCGGCCCGGAGCAGCCCGGACAACCAGGGCAGCTTGTCGGAATGACAGGCGATGATTTCTCCGCCCGGTGACAGTTCGATCACGAGGTCCGGCAGGGCATCCAGCGTCGCCTGCAAGTGGCTGCGGCTGGCGGCCTCGGCCCGTGCAGCCTCGGTGCGCAAGAGGACCGAGGAAATCGCCCGCCCGATCGAGGTCAGCAGGAAGACGGCGTCCTGCGCCCAGGTCCGGTCGGGGCGGCCGCTGTCAAAGCCGATCAACCCGACCAGACGCTCGCCATCGCACAAGGGCACCATCAGGGTGGAATGCACCCCGATCTCGGTCAGGAACTGCCGCTCGGGCGAGCCCGGGTCCAGCGTATCGCGGTCATGGACGGCGACGATGCGGCCAGAGACAAAGGCCTGGTGCCAGTCCGGACGCACGACCTGCGGTCCGCCTCGCATCACCGGCTTCAGAGGCGTGACGCCCTCGGCCACCCATTCGTGAGTGTTGGTGTAGCCGGTCGCGGGCGTATAGGTGAAGAGGAAGGTCCGGTCGAAACCATAGGTCTCGCCGACGGCTTCCAGCACGGATTCGATCTCGCTGTCAAAGGTGTCGGGCGTGACGTCCAGCAGCCGGTTCATCAGCTCGACGACGCGAAATTCCGCCCGCGCCGGTTGCGAGGTCACAACGTCAGGTTGTCCTGAATGTCTCATGTGCCCTCGTTCCAGCGGCGGGAAGTATCCGTCGAAAGCCGGAATGTCGCAAGCCTGCTTGTCTTTGCCCCGGCGCGCCGGTGGTCTCCTAGAACCCGGCCAGAATCGCGATCAGCGCCAGGATGGCCGGCAGCGCCTGGACATAGAGAATGCGCCGCCCGACCGTTGCCGCGCCGTAGAGACCCGCCACCGTCACGCAAGCCAGGATGAAATACGCCAACTCCGCCCCAGGGCCGGGCAGGCCTCGGTACAGCGCCAGCAATAGCCCGGCAGCGAGGAAACCGTTGTAAAGCCCCTGGTTCGCCGCCAACACGCGGGTATTGGCGGCAAATTCCGGGCTGATGCCAAAGATGCGGCGGACCTGCGGGGTTTCCCACAGGACCATCTCCATCACTAGGATCACCAGATGGATCAGCGCCACCAGCCCGACCAGCGCCACCCCGATCATGCGGCGGGCATCCGGGTTTCCGCCATTTCGGCATACCAGCTTGACCCGAAGGGGATCGCGGTGTCATCGAAATTGTAGGCTGGATGATGGACCATCGCGGTATCGCCGTTGCCAAGGAAGATATAGGCGCCGGGGCGTTCGTTCAGCATGAAGCTGAAATCCTCGGCCCCCATCAGCGGAGGGGTGTCGGTATCGACAACGCCCGAGACCTTGCGGGCGACCTCGGCAGCGAAGTCGGTGTTTTCCGGCGTGTTGATCGTCACCGGATAGCCGCGCTGGTAGTGGACCTCGGCCCGCGCGCCAAGGGCAAGCGCGGTGCCTTCGACGATCTGGCCGATCCGGGTCTCGACGAAATCCTGCACCTTGGGGTCCATCGTGCGGACGGTGCCCTTCATCTTCACCACCTGCGGGATGACGTTGTGCGCGGTGGAGTCCGTCTCGACCGTGCAGACCGAGACGACGACCTGTTTCAGCGGGTCGACATTGCGGCTGGCGATCGTCTGCAGGGCCACGATGATATGCGCGCTGACCACGGTCGTATCCACGCAGTCATGCGGCTTGGCTGCATGGCCGCCCTTCCCCGTCACCACGATCTCGAACTGGTCGGCTGCGGCCATCATCGCGCCGGGGCGGATGGCGAAATGGCCGACCGGAATGCCGGGCATGTTGTGCATGCCGTAGACCTCCTGCACGCCCCAGCGCGAGAGCATGCCGTCCTTCACCATCTCGCGGCCCCCGCCACCACCCTCTTCGGCGGGCTGGAAGATGCAGACGACGGTGCCGTCGAAGTTCCGCGTCTCGGCAAGGTATTTCGCAGCACCAAGCAACATCGCGGTATGACCATCATGGCCGCAGGCATGCATCTTGCCGGGGGTCTGCGAGGCATAGGGCACCCCGGTCTGCTCGATGATCGGCAGCGCGTCCATGTCGGCGCGCAAGCCAATGACCCGGCCCTTGCTGTCAGTCCGGCCCTTGATCACCGCGACGACCCCGGTGCGCCCGATGCCCTCCACCACCTCGTCGCAGCCGAACGACCGGCAAAGCTCGGCCACCTTTCCGGCGGTGCGATGGACGTCGAACAGAAGCTCGGGGTGCTGGTGGAAATCGCGCCGCCAGCCGGTGATTTCGGGCAGCAGTTCGGCGAAACGGTTCTTGACGGGCATGGCTGTCTCCTTTGCCCGACAGGGTGGACCTGTCGGAGCGAAACGGCAAGCCCCGGCGGGGTAAGCATGACACAAGGGCACCCCGGTCTGGAAAACCGGAATGTGATCAAGGACCTGTTGCGGAAGTCGCACGATTTCGCCATATCGTCGCAAAATCGTCATGAACCCGGCTTGTTGCGGCCAGAGGCCCGCGCAATATGGGAAAAAGAGCCAGTTTACGGAGCAGTTCAGATGGCCAAGCAACCCAGTCAACCCCAGCAGGGCGGCAGTAGCGCCCCCGCGCCCCAGCAACAGGGCCAGCAGCCTGGCGGCCTGACCCAGCAAGGGGGCCAGATGGGCGGTCAGCCGATCTTCAAGGACTGGGCGTCGATCTGATCAGGATCCACCCGTCTTTCGCTTGACAACACCGGGGTCAGCCGCAAGGCTGGCCCTGTTTTGTTCTCATAGCGCCCTGCCCCATGCCCGAACCCGTCTCCTCGATTCCGAACCTTGGTCCCGCTTCGGAATTGGCCTTTGCCCGCGCCGGAATCTCCTCCGCCGAGGAGATCCGCGCGATGGGCGCCGACGCGGCCTACCTGCGGTTGCTGGACAGCGGATCACGACCACATTTCATCGGCTACTATGTTCTGGTGATGGGCCTGCAGGGTCGCCCCTGGAACGACTGCAAGGGCGAGGAGAAGAAGGTCCTGCGCAAGCGGTTCGACACGCTCTGCGCCGGATTCAACCGATCTGACGCCAAGCTGCGTGCCGATCTTGAGCAGACGCTCAGCTTCCTGGGCGTGGTGGAACGCCCGTAGGCCAGACGGATCGGCGGACTGGCCATGAAGGTGGGATGTGGTGCCCCCAGACGGACTTGAACCGCCGACCCTCTGATTACAAATCAGATGCTCTACCAGCTGAGCTATAGGGGCCACCCGGTCCAGATACCTCTGGCCCGAGGTTCGCGCAAGGGTTCAGTCCTCCTGGCCGCGCGCGACGATCACGACGGCAAGAAGGCCGACCGCCATCACCAAGAGCGCAGCGGGGGCGGCTTCGGACAGGCGTTCAAGGCTCGACAGCTCGAAAACCCGGGTCGACAGCGTGTTGTAGTTGAAGGGCCGCAGCAGTAGCGTCGCGGGCAGTTCCTTCACGCAATCGACGAAGACGACCAGGAAAGCGGTCAGGACCGACCCGCGCATCAGGGGCAGATAGACCGCGCCCAGCGTGCCCGAGGCCGACCGCCCAAGCGAGCGCGCCGCCATCGACAGCGAGGGCGAGACCCGGCCATAGGCGGCATCGACCGCGCCCTGGGCAATACCGAAAAAGCGCACCAGATAGGCGAGGCCCAGGGCAAAGGCGGTGCCGGTGATCATCAGCCCGGGGTCCCAACCGGTCAGCGCAAGAACGGCGTCGGCCAGCCGGTGATCCAGCGCTGCGAGCGGCAAGAGAAGCCCCAGCGCCAGCACCGCCCCCGGCGCGGCATAGCCGATCAGCGTGAGTGGCAAGAGGCCCTGTGCGGCGCGCGAGCCCTTCATGCGCAGCGCATAGACCAGGAAGACGGCGGCCCCCACCGTGACCAGCGACGCAAAACCGGCGACGATCACGGTGTTCTTCAGCGCCTCGATCAGCCCCGGCGCGAGCCAGCCTTCGGGTGCGGCGGCGGAATGCACCAGCATCACGCCCACTGGCAGCAGGAACCCGCCCGCGAACGGGATCAGGCACAGGACCGTCGCCCCCCAGCGCCGGAATCCGGCAATCGGTTGCGGCTCGACTGGCTGCGGGCTGCGGCCAAGACGGTGGAACCGCGCCCCGCCCCGCCCCGCCCGCTCCAGCCCGACCAGTAGCAGGATCAGCACCAGGATCACGCCCGATATCTGCGCCGCCCCCCCGGCATTGCCGCCGTTGAGCCAGGTCGAGAACACCCCGGTCGTCAGCGTCTGCACCCCGAAGTGCAGGACCGTGCCGTAGTCGGCCACCGTCTCCATCAGCGCCAGTGCCACCCCAGCCGCAATCGCCGGGCGGGCGAGCGGCCAGCCGATGCGCAGGAACAGTCCCCAGGGCCCGCAGCCAAGCGCGCGGGCGACTTCGTAGGCGCGGCCCGACTGCTCGCGGTAGGCGGCGCGGGCCAGGAGATAGACGTAAGGATAAAGCGCGAAGGACAGCACCAGGATCGCCATCGGCAAGGACCGCGTCTCGGGAAACCAGTAGTCGCGCGCCGAGGCCCAGCCGAAGGCCCTGCGCAGCCCGGTCTGTACCGGACCGGCATAGTCGAGAAGATCGACCAGCGCATAGGCCCCGACATAGGCGGGGATCGCCATCGGGAACAAGAGCGCCTGCGCCAGCCAGTCGCGGCCGGGGAAGCGGTACTGGCTGACCAGCCAGGCCGCGCCGGTGCCCATTGCGGCCGACAGGACGGCGACACCCGCCATCAGGAGCAACGTCGTGCGAAGATAGCGCGGCAGAACCGTCGCCATGAGGTGCGGCCAGATGTTCTCGGTCGGGTTCAGTGCGATCCAGGCAATCGACAGGATCGGCGCAAGCACCACCACCGCAATCAGCGCGGCACCGAACGTCCAGAGATCGAGCCAGGGCAGCAGGCGGCGGCGCGGCAGTTGAGTGAAACGGTCAGGCATCGTGAGGCGGGGTTACAGGAAAGCGGTTTAACTGTCCAGAAAAGCCCGTATAGTCGCGCCGCAGGGCCTTGGGTTGCCCATGCCCAAGAAGTCAGGCCCGATGCGCATCGTCTACCACCTTGGTGCCCACTGCACCGACGAGGACCGGCTGGTCCGCTGCCTGCTGAAGAACCGCGCGGTGCTGGCGGACCAGGGCATCGCGGTGCCCTCGCCCACCCGCTACCGCAAGCTTCTGCGCGACACCGCCAACCAGCTGCGCGGCGCGACCGCCTCACAGGACACCCAGGCGGTGATCCTGGATCAGATCACGGATGAGGACGGTGCCGACCGGCTGGTCCTGTCCTGGACCAGTTTTCTCAGCTTTCCGGCCTATGCGGTGGGTGACATGCTGTACGGCGGC
This sequence comes from Rhodobacterales bacterium, assembly GCA_017303485.1. Lineage (GTDB taxonomy): Bacteria > Pseudomonadota > Alphaproteobacteria > Rhodobacterales > Rhodobacteraceae > Tabrizicola. The sequence goes on along the minus strand of JAFLCY010000014.1, from coordinate 15,941 downwards.
GGCGGTCCGCGGCTGCGGGCCTTCACCCAGATTTTCCCCGATCATGAGGCCGAGTTCCACCTCGGGCTGCGCAACCCGGCGACCTTCCTGCCCGATCTGCGCGAACGGGCGCAAGCGAAGGGACATGTGGACATTCTGAAGAATGTCGACCTGATGCGGCTGCGCTGGTCCGACACCATCCGCCAGATCCGCGCCGACAATCCCGGCGTACCTTTGACGGTCTGGTGCGACGAGGACTCGCCGCTGATCTGGCCGGAGGTGTTGCAGGCCGTCTCGGGTCATGGCCCGGACATCGCGCTGGAGGACGATGACGAGCTTCTGGCGCAACTGATGACAGAGGCTGGCCTTGCGCGCTTTCATGCCTATTGCAAGGAACATCCGCCGCAATCGGTGTCGCACCGGCGGCGGATCGTGACCGCTTTCCTGGAAAAATTCGGGCGGCCCGAACAGCTTTCGGCCGAAATCCGCACACCCGGCTGGTCGGATGAGCTGGTCGAAGCGCTGTCGCAGGCCTATCTGGAGGATGTCGAGCGGATCAGCCACATGGGCGGAGTCAGGTTGATCGAGCCCTGATCAGCTCATTCCCAGCGCGGTCTTGTACAGTTCCAGCACCGCTTCCTCTTCGGCAATCTCGTCCGGCTTGCGCTTGCGCAGCGCGATCACCTTGCGCATCACCTTGGTGTCATAGCCCCGGCCCTTGGCCTCGGCCATCAGCTCCTTTTGCTGTTCGGTGACGTCCTTCTTCTCCGATTCAAGCTGCTCGAAGCGCTCGATGAACTGGCGCAGCTCGTCGGCGGTGACGGCATAGGGATCGGTCGCGTCGGCCATGGCGGTCCTCTTGAACGGATTGGTCGTGGGGTTCCTACCCTGCCGCGGGGGCCGGGTTCAAGGCCGGATCGGCCCCTGCCCCGACGGGCCCGGCGATGGCTTGCTTGCATGCCGGGGCAAGACCGGCTAGCCCGGGCCGGACCAGGAAAAGGGGAATGGCAATGCAGGTACTGATCTGGGCAGGCGCGGCACTGACGCTGATCGGCCTGTTGGGTCTTGGCTACTGCATCCTGCGCGCCGCCCGGGCCAAGCGCGCGGGCCTTGACGACGCGGCGATGCGGGCCGAGTTGCAGCGGGTGGTGGTGATCAACCTTGCAGCAGTCGGCGTCTCGGCCCTCGGGCTTGCGGCGGTCGTCGCGGGCATCGTCCTCGGCTAGGCCGCCCCGGTCAGCCGTCCAGCGCCGCGAGGCTCTGGCCCTCGCGGATCAGGCGGTCCACCAGCGGCGCCGGGGTCCAGAGCGCGGCCTCGGCCCCCCATGACCGCAGATTCTGCCGCAACACCATCAACCCGCGCCGGTCGGCCTGGTGCATCGGTCCGCCGCGCCAGCGCGGAAAGCGGTAGCCCGCCACCATCAGAAAATCGATGTCCGAGGGCCGCCTGGCAATGCCGTCGTCCAGAAGCCGCGCGCCCTCATTGGCCAGGGCGGACAGCCAGCGGTTCAGTATCTCGGTCGCGGGCATCGCGCGCAGGACAGTCGGTGTTTCGATCGACACCGGGTCGGGCAGGCTGACGCCGAATTCGTCCAGCGCTGCTGCAATCATCCTGCGCGGCACGCCGCGCGACACCATCCAGGCCAGCGCGGTGCGTCCGGCATCGGCCATCCGGGCCCCGATCACCGGGCGATGGTCGACAAGCATCGGAGACAGCCCCATCCGGCGCAAACCCGCCAGCGCGGTCGCCCGTGCCAGCGGCAGCCGGTCGGGAGGCAGCGTCACCTCGCAGACCCTGCCGGCGGGCGACAGGGCCAGTCCCATCTCGCCCTCCTGCCCGTGCAGCACCAGCCGCGCCGCCCCGGCATGGATTGCGTCCTCCGACACCTTGACCGGATGATCCGAGACCAGAAAGGGCACCGAGGCATCTGCCAGCGGCCCCACGACCATGAACAGCCGCTCACGCATCGCCCGGGCGCGGTCGGGGGTCAGGCTGCCGGAGTGCTGGCCTTCCTCGATCCCGGCCTCGACCGCTTGCAAACCGGCCTCGCGCGCGATCTCATCCGGGACCGACCAGCTGACCGACACTTCACGCGACAGCGCCACCACGGCGATCCGCGCCAGATCGGGAGCAAGGCCGACCAGCCCGATCCGGTCGACCGACAGGGCCTGCAACCGGGTCAGCACCGGCGGCAGCGCCAGCGCCCTCCGTTCGGCCGCCGCGGCGGCGCGAAGACCGATGGACTCGTCGCTGTCCTCCAGATCGGCCCGCGCGACCGCCTCGAAGGCGAGCAGGTTCTCGGGTGGCAGGACCAGCGCCGCCTCCACACAGTCGATGATCCGTCGCCCGGCCTGTCCGCGCGCCACCGTGCCTCGACGCGCCTCGGCGACCGCCGCCGACCAGGCCGCCGCATCCGGTTCGACCCGGCGCAAGAGGTCTCCGACCGCCAGCGCCTGCGCCAGTCGCATCGCCGAGGCGATCGGCGCGGTTTCGGTGATGCCATCGACCAGCCCGGAAGCCAGCGCCTCCGAGGCCGGGACGGAACGCCCCGACAGAAGCAACCGCAAGGCCGCCCTGGCCCCGATCAGCCGGGGCAGTCGCTGGGTCGTGCCGCCCGCGGGACAGAGACCCAGCGTCACATCGGCGAAGGCCAGCCGCAGACCCGGATCGGCCAGCCGCGCCCTTGCGGCCAGCGCAAGTTCCGCGCCCGGGCCGGTAACCAGACCCTTCAGCACCGCGACAACCGGCACCGGGCATTCCGCAACGGCGAGGCACAGCTCGCCCAGCGTTGGGGCCGCGTCGTCAGAAGACAGCGGCAGCTGTCCGGCGAAATGCGGTCCCTCGGCGGCCAGGACGATGCCCCGGCAGGTTTCGTCGCGTCCGGCGATGGCCTGCAACAGGCCGGCGCGCAGGCCGGGGCCCAGGTCATTGAACGGCGGATTGGCCAGAGTCAGGATCAGGATCCCGTCCCGCAGCTCAACCTTTGGCCCGTCTGCGGACATGTCCGTTCCCTTGCCCGGATCCCGGATCAAGTTAGAAACAACCCTATGGTGTTTTCAAGTGTCGTCCGCGCCGTGCCCTTCAGATCGGCATGTTGTCGAAACCCGCCTCGACCTCGGCATCGGTCGGGCGGCGCGAATCCTCACCCGGCATCAGGGCGGCAAGGGCACGCATCTCGGCCAGCAGGAGGTCAAGGCCTTGTTGCTGCATCCGGAAGCCGGCGGCGACCAGTTCCGCCTCGTCCCGGACAAGATCAGCGGCGGTCGGAAGGATCGGACGGGCGGTCATTTGGCACATCTCCTGCACAGAGGGGTCCAGGGCAGCAGGTCAAGCCGCGCCCTGGCGATGGGTTCGCCGCAACGGACGCAGTCGCCGTAACTGCCCGCGTCGATCCGATTCAGCGCGGCGCGGATCTGGGTGATTTCGGTCAGGCCCGCATTGCCGGTCGCTTCCAGCACCTCGTCGCTTTCGCGTTCGGTGGCGAGGTCTTCCCAGTCGCGGTTCTGGTGCGAATCAAGCTCTTCCTCAATCGCCTCCAGCCGGGCGCCAAGTTCGCTCAGGCGCTTCAGAAGCTGGGCCTTGCGGTCCGGGATCGGGGTGGTCAGGCTGCCCTGCATGGATTCCTCCTGTTTGCGGCCAAGTTTAGCCGCCAGCCCCCCGACCCGCCTTGACACATGTCAACGGCGCTTCCGCTTTCGCGCCAAGCTGGCTATGGTCGCCCCGATTTCATTCTGCGCCCCGATAGCGGCGCGCCAGTGGAGAAGCCCATGGACATCCGCGCGATCACCCCCGATTACGCCGTCTCGCCGCAGATCGAGCCCGGCGACCTGCCCGCGATCAAGGCGGCTGGCTATGTCACGGTGATCGACAACCGTCCTGATGGCGAAATTCCGGCCCATCTTCACACCGCCGAAATGCGACGCGCGGCCGAGGCGCTGGGGCTGGCCTTCGTGGCGAACCCGGTGATCGGCGGGGCGCTGACGATGGAGAACGTGACCGCCCAGGGCGCCGCGATCGCAGCCGCCTCCGGCCCCGTGTTCGCCTATTGCGCCAGCGGCAATCGATCCTCGATCGTCTGGGCGCTGGCCAATGCGGGCAAGCGCCCGGTCGATGAACTCGTCGGCCTGCCCGCGCGCTTTGGCTATCAGCTCGACCATCTGCGCCCGCAGATCGAGGCGCTGGCAAAGGGCTGACCCCTTACCCCGTCGCGCGAAGCTCTGGCCCCTCGGTGGCCGGGATTGTGGATTTGTGGGCAGAGAGGGAGGCCGGACGCAGCACAGCCTCTTCGCTGAGTTTCAGGGCGCGCATGCCGCGGTGCTGGCCCAGCCGCGCCCCTGCGACGCGGCGGCCTTCCACCGTTTCAAGCGATATGGCGTCAAGCGCCGCCGAGGGCAGGACAAGCGTCTCGCCCGGCTGAAGCGCCATGATCTGCCGCAGCGGCAGGACCAGCCGGGCAATCACCGCATCCAGCCGGCAATCGGCCTGCATCACCTGTGCCGACAGGGCGGCGCTGAACGGGGGCGCGTCGGCCTCTGCCGCCTCGGCACCTGGGGACGGTCCTTGACCCCTGCCGTCTGCAGGCAGAACCAGAACCACAGTTCCGCTGCGCAGGCCGCCGTCGCCCAAGGCGACTTCGGCCGAGAGGACGCGATAGTCGTCCTCTTCCAGCATCAGTCCAAGCGGTCGCGCGTCCTCAAGATAGGAGGCGTAGCGGAATCCCCCGGCCCAGGTCAGGTCGGCCTCGTCCACCAGAACCTCATCAAGGCCGGACAGCGCGCGGTCGATCACGCCCGCAACCATCGCCGCGTCGATCCGGCTGGCCTTGCGGGGGCCGGGCGACTGGGCGGAAAGGCGACCCAGGGTCTGCTTTTCGATCAGGGTGGCAGTCACCACGGGCGCCAGCATGATCACCCCGAGGCCGCCTTGCGGACCGTCCAGAAGCGCCAGCAGTGCACGGTCGGGCACGATTTCCAGGATCTCGGCCAGACTGCGCCGGGCAATGGTCAGGCTGCGGAAGTCGAGGTCAAGGCCCATCGCATCGCGGGTCGCGCGTGCCAGTGCAAGCCGCCAGCCCCGGTCGGCGCCCGGAGCGCCTTCTGCCTGCGCCGGGCGGGCGCGGTCAATCTTGCGGCGGATCACGTCATTTGTCGCGGCGGTCATGGCGGTCCTGTCCCTGAGGCCCCAACCCTAACGCGCGCTTCCTTCACGAAGGGTTAAGCGCACCTCACGCCGCAAGCCGCTCCAGCCGCAGGGGCACCGTCACGCGGAAGGCGGCCCCGCCCTGCCCCGGCAGATAGGCGACCGAGCCGCCGAGATTGGTCATGATCTCGCGGCAGATCGCCAGCCCGAGACCGGCACCGCCCGCCCGGTTGGAATCGGTCAGGCGGGCGAACTTCTCGAAGATCAGCGCCTGGGCGTCCTTGGCGATGCCCTTGCCGTTGTCGACGAAATCCACCGTGACCCGCCCGGCGCGCTGGCGCACCACGATGCGCAACTCGGGCCGAGGCGCGTCGCAGTATTTCCGGGCGTTCGAGATCAGGTTGATGAAAACCTGGGTCAGCCGGTCGGCGTCGGTGCGCAGGTAGATCGTCTCGGCCGGCAGGTCGCGGACCACCTGAAAGTCACGCTCGGGCCGGGTCTGCCGCGCCGCCGTCAGCGCGGTGTCGATCATGCCCTGCAGGCTGGCGAGGCCCAGTGTCAGCTGCACCGCACCGTTCTCCAGCACCGAAAGGTCCAGAAGATCGTCCAGAAGCCGCGTCAGCCGCTTCGCCTCGTCATGGATGATCCGGCCATAACGCATGACCATCTCAGGCGGCAGGTCGCCCTCGGTGAGGATTTCCGAAAAGGCCCGGATCGAGGTCATCGGCGTGCGGAGTTCGTGGCTGATCTGGGACAGGAAGGCGTCCTTCTGCAAGGAAAGCTGCATCAGCTTTTCGTTCGCCTCGCGCAGCGCGCCCGCCGTCCGGGTCAGTTCCGCCTCCCGCGCCTCCAGCCGGGCGGAATATTCCAGGAGCTGCGCGGATTCGCTGGCCACCGCCATCAGGTCCTCGACCGTCACCGTCGCCCGGCCGACAAGCTGGCCGATCATCGCATGGGCCGTCGCCGCCCCGACCGACCCCGACAGCCGCGCCTCCAGACTGTCAAGGAAAGCCGGCGTCGGATCGGGCAGGAAACCTTCCTTGCCCTGCGCGCGCGCCTCGGTCTGGAAGAGGCTCAGCGCCGTCTCCTCACCGAGGATTCGTTGCGCCATCCCGAGCAGCGCCTCGGGTTCCGCCCGCCCCCGCGCCCAGCGTTGCGGGCCGACCGCACCCTCGAAGACATTGACGAAACCCGCCCCCTGCAGGCGTTCCACCGGGCCGGGGAAGGTAAGCAGCGAGCCCAGACAGAAGGCCAGCACGTTCAGCGCCATCGACCAGAAGAGCGCATGGATGATCGGGTCCATCGCTTCGGTCCCGAACAGCGAGTGCGGGCGCAGCCAGGGCAGGCCCATCAGACCATGGGCGAAGACCGCTTCCGGCAGCGCCGCACCGGGACCGAAAGAGGGTAGAAACGAGGTATAGGCCCAGACCGCCAGCCCGGTGACCAGCCCCAAGATCGCCCCCGTCCGCGTCGCGCCGCGCCAGAAGATGCCGCCCAGAAGCGCGGGCAGCACCTGCGCCACGCCCAGGAAGGCGACCAGTCCGATGGAGGCCAGGGCCGCCGATCCGCCGGAGACATGATAGTAGCCATATCCCAGCGCCAGCACCGCCACGATGGCCAGCCGACGCGCCATCAGCACGACCGAGCGCAGGTCGTCCTCGGCCGCTGCCCCGGGGCGCAGCCGCAGCCAGAGCGGAATCATCACATGGTTAGAGATCATCGTGGCCAGCGCGATGGATTCCACGATCACCATCGAGGTGGCCGAGGAAAATCCGCCCAGAAACGCCAGCATCGCCAAAGCACCCTGGCCCTCGGCCAGGGGCAGGGTCAGGACGAACATGTCCGGGTTCGCGCCTGACGGCATCCGCTCCAGCCCGACCACGGCGATGGGCACGATGAACAGGCTCATCGCCATCAGATACAGCGGAAAGGCCCAGCTGGCGCGGGCCAGGTGGCCCTCGTCCTCGTTCTCGACCACCATGACCTGAAACATCCGCGGCAGGCAGATCACGGCAGCAGCTGAGAGGAAAATGATCCCGGTCCAGCGCCCCGGCTGCACCTGCCAGGCCTTCAGGTCCGCCGCGTCGATCCGGGCGATCACATCGGCTACGCCGCCGGCGATGCCCCAGACGACGAAGCTTCCCACCGCCAGAAGCGCCACCAGCTTCACCACCGCCTCCACCGCAATCGCAGTGACGATGCCGTGATGTTGTTCGCGCGCATCGAGGTTGCGGGTGCCGAACAGGATGGTGAAGAACGCAAGGCCCACCGCCACCCAGACCGCGATCTGCCCGGGGTCGAGCGGGCGTGAGCCATCGGGCGCGGCGCTGGCGAAGACGCCAAAGGACAGAACGACCGATTGCAGTTGCAGGGCGATGTAGGGCGTGGCGGCCACCACGGCGATCACGGTGACGATCACCCCCAGCGTGTTCGACTTGCCATAGCGCGAGGAGATCAGGTCGGCGATCGAGGTGACATGGTGCTGCCGTCCGATCCGCACCAGCTTGCGCAACAGCCACCACCAGCCGACGAAGACCAGCGTCGGGCCGAAGTAGATCGTCAGGAACTCCAGCCCCGAGCGCGCGGCATAGCCGACGGCGCCATAGAAGGTCCAGGCGGTGCAGTAGATCGACAGCGACAGCGTGTAGACCAGGGGCGAGCGGAGCCAGCCAAGGCGCCCCCGGTCCGCCCGCCGCTCGACCAGGAAGGCCACCGCGAAGAGAAAGGCCACATAAAGAAAGCAGGCCAGGACCAGAAGGTTGAACGGCACCTCAGTCCTCCTCCTCGTCCACGCCCTCGCCGCCGCGCAGGCCATGGGCGAAGACTGCGGCAAGGCCGATCAGCACGAGCCAGACCGAGAAAAAGTAGATCACGTCGGCGGAGGTGAGCGACACCCGGGAATCCGGCGTCCACAAGAGCGGAAGAAGCAGCAGGAAAAGTGCCAGCACCGGCAGAAGTCGTGCAGCGTCGCGCAGGCGCCTGCGCCTGTAGGGCGCGCGGGCAAGGAACATCGGGCGCTTCGGCCGCCTCATCCCGGAGCTGCCCCCCGGGCCAGTATCGCGCGGACCTCGGCCAGGATCTCGGCGTTCGAGAAGGGCTTGGTCATGAAGCGGTCGGCCCCCGCACGTTCGGCCATCTCGCGGTCGCGCCCGCGGGCGGTCAGCATCATCACCGGCAGGTCGCGGCTGGCCGGCGCGGCGCGGATCGCGGTCAGGATTTCCAGGCCCGAAAGTCCCGGCAGCATATGGTCGAGGATCACCAGATCCGGCGGGTCACGGTCCAGAAGTTGCAGCGCGGCGGCGCCGTCGGCGGCATGGCTCACCCGCAGGCCGTCGCGGCTCAGCAGGAACCGGATCGCCTCGGCGATGTTCGGCTCGTCCTCGATCAGCAGGACATGCTGCGACACTGGCTCCCCCCGGGCGATCTTTTGCCGCCCTGCCCCAGTAATGGCGTCAAGGCGCGCGGCTGTCAAAGCCTCGGGGCCGTTGCCCTGCGACTTCGCTGCCCGTTGCGCCCGTTCCGGGCCGCGGCGAATGTACGCCGACCCAGGCAGAGAACCGGATCTCAGGCAACCCCTTCCGCCGCCAGGATCGAAGGCTCGCGCCGCGCCGGGCAATCGCCCCGCGCGCAGACCCGGCAACTGGTGCCGATCCGCAGCGCCTGTCCCGCACCATCCTCCGGCAGGATGAGCATCGCCGCCTCGCGCAGTTCCGGGCCACGCAAGCCCTGCGGATGCCGCGTCTCGGCCCAGGCGATTACCCGGTGCCGCCGGTCGCCCTGCCCGGCCATCTGGACCCTTGCCTCGAAGGGTTGCATCGGATGCCCAAGGGCGGCGTAGAGCGGCCAGAGCGGACAGGCCGATCCGAAGCGCGGCAGCGGAAACCCGGTGGCGGGCTTGCGAAAGGTCAGCGTACCGGACCCGTCGCAGGTGACCAGTCCGGCCTGCAGCCCGACGAGACCGGCCAGGCGGCGCATCACCACCAGCGGCGAACAGCCGAACCGGTCCGCCAGCGCCAGAGGATCGGGCGCCGCTCCGGCAACGGCGGCCGCGAAGGCCGCCTCGGGCAGAAGCTCGGCATCGGCGCGCGCGCGTTCGATCTGCGCCCGGGCGAGGCTCCGCGCGGCGCTGGAGGCCAGCCGGGCGATCTCGTCCTCCAGACCTCTGGCCAGGTCCGCATCCGGGATCCGCCAGTCGCGCCTGCGCAGCCAGTCCTCCACCTCTTCCTGAGGTGCTGCGATGCCCTGTTCCTCGATCCCCTGCCTCGCATCCAGAAAGCCGACCAGCGCTTCTGCCCCGGCGACCAGCCGCTCGCTGTCCTGGTGCAGGTTTTGATGAAACCGCGCCGCCCAGTCCGGTTCCAGGTCCGGCGTCTCGGCCAGGATCGCTGCCGTCGCCCGGACCGCCGACAGCGAAGACAAAAGCTCGTGCAGCGATTGCGACAGGTGCGGGTCATGCGTCATCCGGTCGTTCAGCGCCTCGACCGCGCGTTCCAGCGCCCGGCTCCGCGCGTCCAGCGCGGCCAGAAGCGCCGCCCAGCCGGGAAAGCGGCCGACCAGATCCTCAACCCGCTCGACCTCGACGTCGGGCAGGGTTCCCCGTGCCGCCGCCGCGCGCAGATCCTCGACCAGCGCCGCATCCTTGCCATCGGCCAGCGCCGCGCGGTCCAGCCCCAGCGCATCGGCCAGACGCTCCATCACCTCGGGCGTGACCTTGCGGCGGTTGTGTTCGATGAGGTTGAGGTAACTGGCCGAAATCCCGGCTTTCGCCGCGACATCCGCCTGGCGCAATCCCGCCGCAAGGCGCCATTCGCGCAGCTTGGTTCCGGTCAGGGCAGAAAGCGGCATGGAATTCTCCTACCGCCAGATTTACTAAAGCTGTGAAGCTTTACAACGCTGCAAAGCAAAAGCGCCGCCCCGATGGGACGGCGCTCCGCTTGGCCTGCCGGCAGGCTTAGTTCGCCAGCGCCTTGTCGGTAATGATCGAGGTCCAGGCCCCTTCCGGCGCCTTGGTGATCACCGGGTCCGAACCGCCCGCCATCAGCGTCGCCACGGTCTTTTCCGCCGCAGCCACGTCCAGCGCACCGTTCGACCCTGCGGTCAGCTTGGCGATCTCGCCCATCATGCGCTTCTGGTGAACTTCGGTCTGCGCGCCGGTCTGGTCGTTCTCCAGCACGATCATCGCCGCCTCATCCGGGTTCGCCTCGGCGTATTTCCAGCCCTTCATCGAGGCCCGGACGAACTTGACCATCGTCTCCTGGAAGGCAGGGTCGGCCAGCTTGTCCTCAAGCACATAGAGCCCGTCTTCCAGCGTCGCCACGCCCATGTCCTGATACTTGAAAGTCACCAGCTGCTCGGGCGTGATCCCGGCGTCGATCACCTGCCAGTATTCGTTGTAGGTCATGGTCGAGATGCAGGCCGCCTGCTTCTGCAGCAGCGGATCGACGTTGAAGCCCTGTTTCAGCACCGTCACCCCTCCGGCCGAGCCGTCAGTCTTGAAGCCAAGCTGCGACATCCAGGACAGGAACGGATATTCGTTGCCGCCGAACCAGACGCCCAGCGTCTTGTCGGCGAAATCCTTCGGCTCCTTGATCCCGGTATCGGCCATGCAGGTCAGCATCATGCCCGAGGACGCGAACGGCTGCGCGATGTTCACCAGCGGCAAACCCTTCTCCCGCGCGGCCAGTGCCGAGGGCATCCAGTCGACAACCACGTCAGCCCCGCCGCCAGCCATCACCTGGGTCGGCGCGATGTCCGGCCCGCCGGGCAGGATGGTGACGTTCAGCCCCTCTTCCTCATAGTATCCCTTCGCCTGCGCAACGTAATAGCCCGCGAACTGGGCCTGCGTGACCCATTTCAGTTGCAGCTTCACATCCTCGGCGCTGGCGCCGGTCGCCATCGCTGCCAAGGCGGCTGCCATCAGTAGCTTTTTCATTGTCGTTCTCCCGTGTTGGGCCCTGTCTGGGGCCTTGTTAATGCCTTTGCGACGGGTGCCAGAAGGTCACCCACCGTTCGATCAGCGAGACGATTCCGTAAAGAAGCGATCCCGCCAATGCCGCCACCGCAATCTCGGCCCAGACCATGTCAAGGCCAAGCCGCCCCACCTCGGTCGAGATGCGGAACCCCATGCCAAAGGTCGGGCTGCCGAAAAACTCGGCAACGATGGCCCCGATCAGCGCCAGAGTCGATGCAATTTTCAGCCCGTTGAAGACGAAGGGCATCGCCGCCGGCAGCCGCAGCTTGACCAGCGACTGCACATAGCTTGCCCCCCAGGTCGCCATGAGGTCGCGCTGCATCCGCTCGCTCGCCTGAAGCCCAGCGACGATGTTCACCAGCATGGGGAAGAACACCATCACCACCACGACCGCCGCCTTCGATTCCCAACCGAAGCCGAACCACATGACAAGGATCGGCGCGAGCCCGACAATCGGTAGTGCTGCGACGAAGTTGCCGATGGGCAAGAGGCCGCGTTGCAGGAAGGGGCTGCGGTCGATGGCTACGGCGGTGAGGAAGGCCGCACCGCTGCCGATCAGGAAGCCGGGGATCGCCCCCTTCAGGATGGTCTGGGCGAAGTCGGCCCAGAGCATCGGCAGCGAGGTTGCGATCTTCGCGCCGATGGCGCTTGGCGCGGGCAGGATCACCGGAGCGATGCCCAGGCCGCGCACCAACCCCTCCCACAGAACCAGGATCGTCGCGCCAAAGATCAGCGGCACCAGGGCCTTGCCGAACCGGGTCTGCGAGACGGCGCTTCCGGCCAGCCAGACATTCAGCGCCCAGGCCGCCAGCCAGACGATCATGGCAAGCATCAGCGCACTCATGCCCGAACCCCCATCCGCCGCCGCGCGATGCGTTCCACGATCCCGACCGCCACGATCAGCAGCCCAGCAAGGATCGCGGCGGCGAACAGCGACGCCCACATGATCAGCGGCTCACCGAACTGCGACCCGATCAGCATCCGCGCACCAAGGCCTTCGATGGCACCCGTGGGCAACTCGCCCACGATGGTCCCCACCAGCGAAGCCGCGACCGCCACCTTCAGGGACGCAAAGAAATACGGCATCGAGGCGGGCAGCCGCAGCTTCAGGAAGGTCGCCCCCTCGCCCGCGCCGTAGGTCTTCAGGAGGTCAAGCTGCATCTGGTCCGGTGCGCGCAACCCCTTGACCATGCTCACCAGCACCGGGAAGAACGACAAGTAAGCCGCGATGATCGCCTTTGGCACGTCCCGGTCGGTCAGGCCCAACTGGCTGGACAAGGTGATGATCATGGGCGCAAGTGCCACGATGGGGATCGTCTGGCTGATGATCGCCCAGGGCATCACCGACATGTCCATAACCCGGAACCGGACGATGGCCATCGCCAGCAGTACCCCGGCAAGGATACCCAGCCCGAAGCCCATCATCGTGCCCTTGAAGGTCACGAAGCCGTGGTAAACAAGGCTCCGCTTCGAGGTGACGGCCTGCCCGAACAGCCCCTTCCACAACTCCGCCCCCACCTGATGCGGCGGCGGCAGCAAGGGCCGGTCCTGGCTCATGGTCTGGCTGACCATCTCGGAGAATGTCACTGAAGTCCCCGCCCGCTCCGCCTGATCATAGACCCAGGTGGAGTTCATCCAGACGGCGGCAGCATACCAGATGACGAGGATGCCAAGCAGGACAGTGAGGACAGGAAGCGTGCGGTTCATCCCTTCGCCCCCGCAGGCCAGGCGATCATCGCCACGGCGACGATACCCAGCGCCATGCCGCCCAACTGCAACCCGGTCGGCCTCTCGCCAAAGACCACGATCGCCATCAGAGAAATTGCCACCAGCTGGAAGATGGCCGATAGCGAGATCGCCAGCCCCAACCCGTTCGCCCGCATGACCTGCACCATCAGCCAGTTGCCAAGGCAGAACAGCGCCAATGCGCCCAGCAGAACCGGCATGCCACCTTTCACGGCATAGGTCTTCAGCACCGCATTCGCCCCGACGAACACCGCCGTCGATGCACCAAGCCAAAGAAACGTGAAGCCGGTCATGGGTTGCACCTCTCCACCAGCAGCCAAAGCCCCGCCCTAGTCATCATGATGCCCGGCCCTCAAGCCCTCCCGCACCCGATGCGCGATCTCGATGAACTCCCGGCTGTCGCGGATGTCGAGCGGCCTCTCCTTCGGCAGCGGCGAGTCGATCACATCGGTGATCCTCCCGGGACGCGGGGACATGACGACAATCTTGGTCGAGAGGTAGACCGCCTCCGGGATGGAATGGGTGACAAAACCGACGGTCTTGCCAGTCCGTGCCCAAAGCTTCAGGGTTTCCTCGTTCAGCCGGTCGCGCACGATCTCATCCAGGGCGCCGAAGGGTTCGTCCATCAGCAGGATATCGGCATCGAAGGCCAAAGCCCGGGCAATCGAGGCCCGCTGCTGCATTCCGCCCGAAAGCTGCCAGGGGAATTTCTTGCCAAAGCCTTTCAGCTCCACCAGCTCCAGCACCCGCCCGGTTCGCTCGGCCTGCTCGGCCTTGGAGAATCCCATGATTTCCAGTGGCAGCTTGATGTTCCCGGCAATCGTCCGCCAGGGATACAGCCCCGCCGCCTGGAAGACATAGCCATAGGCCCGCTTCCGCCGCGCCTCGTCCGGCGACATGCCGTTGACCGTCAGGGAGCCACTCGTCGGGCGCTCCAAGGCCGCGATTGCCCGCAGGAACGTCGTCTTCCCGCACCCGCTCGGCCCGATGAAGCTGACGAAATCTCCCTGATTGATCGTCAGGTCAACGTCCTTCAACGCCTGCACCGGCCCGTCCGCCGTCTGAAAGACGAGGTTCAGCCCCCTCGCCTCGATCACCGGCTGGTTCTGGCTGATCGTATCCTTCAACCCCGTCGTCCCTTCATTTTCCGTTGCGACAGCCTGGTTTGCGCGGTCGTCGTCATTGAACTTCCTTGCGGGAGGAAATCTCAACCTGTGCTTTGGCCAGAGACAACCAAGCGACAACGCCACCAACAGCCCCTGCTATCCCACAAACGACAATGGACTGGAGACGACCGTGAGAGTTTGGACCAACCAGGTGCCCCCCTGTGTGAGCCATTGCTGCTACCACAAACGCTGCATTCAGAGCCCAGACGACACCACTGGTCAGCAGTGTTGGCGCAGTACGGACCAGATGAAGAAACGAGATGATAAGGAATGCAGGCAGAGCGAAAAACAGAATCGGAAAAAAAGCCATCAGACTGACAAAGACCATAACCGGCAGCCCCTGAGAGGCCGACAAACCTGCTTCTGTTTGAGTCACCAGGCCTTTCGCCGCTACCATCAAACCCATTGCCAAGGCCGCAGCGCCGCATCCAAGAACGTAAGACTGTAGGTGCTGCAATGCAGCGACTAGCGACAACATAGCTGATTTCCTTGGGCGTGGTTCGTCCACCACTCACACCCCCGTCGCCGGAACCCCCGACCGCACCACCGGGCGCGGCGCCGTCAGGTCCTTCCATGCAGACAGCGCGCGGTTCACGGCCGGGCGCGGCTCGCGGGCGACAAACTGGCCGTGTCCCTCTTCGGTCTTCACCGCGCCATCGTCGATAGCCACCTTGCCCCGCGTCAGCGTATAGCGCGGCAGGCCCTTCACCTTCTGGCCTTCGAAGACGTTGTAGTCGATCGCCGATTGCTGCTTGCCCGCCGTGATCGTCTTTTCCTTCTCCGGGTCCCAGACCACCAGGTCGGCATCCGCCCCCAACAGAACCGCGCCCTTCTTGGGGTAGCAGTTCAGGATTTTCGCTATATTGGTTGAGGTTACGGCGACAAATTCATTTGGCGTCAACCGCCCGGTGCCCACCCCATGTGTCCAGAGCATCGGCATCCGGTCCTCAAGGCCCCCGGTCCCGTTCGGGATCTTGGAGAAGTTGCCGACGCCGAAGCGCTTCTGCTCGGTCGTGAAGGCGCAGTGGTCCGTGGCGACGACCGACAGCGACCCGGATTGCAGTCCCGCCCAGAGGCTGTCCTGATGCTTCTTGTTGCGGAAGGGTGGCGACATGACGCGACGAGCGGCGTGGTCCCAGTCCGCATTGAAATACTCGCTCTCGTCCAGCGTCAGGTGCTGGATCAGCGGCTCCCCCCAGACCCGTTTGCCCTGTTGCCGCGCCCGGCGGATCGCCTCATGCGCCTCCTCGCAACTGGTATGCACCACATACAGCGGCACCCCCGCCATGTCGGCGATCATGATCGCGCGGTTGGTCGCCTCGCCCTCCACCTGTGGCGGGCGGCTGTAGGCATGTGCTTCCGGCCCGGTATTGCCCTCGGCCAGCAGCTTCGCCGTCAGCTCCGCCACCACGTCGCCATTCTCGGCATGGACCATGGCAAGGCCGCCCAACTCGCCGATCCGGCGGAACGACGCATACATCTCGTCGTCGTTCACCATCAGCGCGCCCTTGTAGGCCATGAAGTGCTTGAAGCTGGTCATGCCCGCCTTGATCGAGTCAGCGATCCCCTCAAACACCTTCTCGCCCCACCAGGTCACCGCCATGTGGTAGGAGTAGTCGCAGTTCGCCCGGCCTGACTTGTTGTGCCACATCTGGGCCGCATCCATCAGCCCCTGTCCCTGCCCTGGCAGCACGAAATCGACGACCATCGTCGTCCCGCCCGCCAGCGCCGCCCGGGTGCCGCTCTCGAAATCATCCGTGGAATAGGTGCCCATGAAGGGCATCTCCAGATGCGTGTGCGGGTCGATCCCGCCGGGCATCACATAGCAGCCGGTCGCGTCAAGCTCCGTCCCGCCGCGGAGCGCCTGCCCGATCTCGGTGATCACCCCGTTCTCCACGCGGACATCGGCCTTGTAGGTGAGGTCGGCGGTGACGACGGT